>JAITUO010000118.1 GCA_031286245.1 Coriobacteriales bacterium | reverse complement strand
GGGGTTTGTTTGGTGTTGCCAAAAACACTTTGATTAACCAACAACGAATGGCTGCAACACAAAACTCAGAAAAGAAAAACTCAATATAGGTTGACGATATTCCATGAGGTGGGAGGTCGTGTTTTATACTATGAAATTTAAAAGGCCTGGTAGATGAATCGCACATGAAAACATGTCGAATTAAATCACATAGAAAATCATACAAAAGGGCCCTTTTTGCGGCAAAACGATGGTCAAGCTATCAAGCAGCAGTATTATGAACAGTAATTCGGGAGGGACTTCCAGCTTACTAGTAATCACAGTCTCAACAATACGACTGAGCGAATAAAGTAAAATAGGGGCTTGCCATCAACACCATGTTATGGGGGAATGCCTAAAGCTGCAGGTCACCAAACCTGCAGTTGTCCGGCACTGGCCTCAGCAATCCCGATGAAAGGACTGGTCGTGGCCAACGATTATAAACAGACGATGAATCTGCCTGAGACAGATTTCCCGATGCGAGCTGGATTACCAGTCTCTGAACCGAAGCGTCTCGCGAAGTGGTATGCGGAGGATCTCTACCAGAAAATGTTGGATAAAAACCAGGGTAATCCGGCTTTTATCCTGCATGACGGACCACCGTATGCCAACGGCCCGATTCATATGGGCCATGCTTTCAATAAAATCCTGAAAGACATCATTATTAAATACCATAACGCCAAAGGCTTTTATTCGCCCTATGTACCTGGCTGGGACTGTCATGGTCAGCCAATTGAGCATATGGTGGAGACTGCCCTCGGGCCGGAAAAAATGGCCAGCATCGATCAGGTGACACTGCGCCGACTTTGCTGGGAATGGGCTGACACTAATATCGAATTGCAACGAGAAGGGTTCAAACGCCTGGGTGTCTTAGGCGATTGGGACAACCCCTATTTGACTTTTCTACCTGCCTATGAGGCAGCAAATGTCCGGGTATTCAAGTCAATATATGAGCAGGGAGCCATCTACCGGGGTCGCAAACCTATCCATTGGTGCCGCCACTGTCATACTGCTCTCGCTGAAGCAGAGATCGAATATGCAGACGAGCCATCACCTTCGATCTATGTCGCTTTTGATCTGGTCGATCCCGAAGCATTGCTGCCACAAGACTTATTACCAAACTCAACACCGGTCCGGTTGATGATCTGGACGACAACGCCTTGGACTTTGCCGGCCAACGTTGCTGTCTGTCTGGCTCCGGAAGCCGATTATGTGGTGGTCGAGGCGAACGGAGCAGCCTATCTCCTGGCTGAGTCCCTGGTCACCAGCGTTGCCACTGCTGTAGGCTGGACTAGCTATCAGCTGGCCCAACTCCACGACGGTACAGACTTCAAGGTAAAAGGCAGTCAGTTGAGCGGCCTGGTCTACCACCACCCGATCAACAACTCCTTGACTGGTCTGGTGCTGACAGCCGACCATGTCGACCTGTCCACCGGTACCGGAGCTGTCCATACTGCTCCCGGACATGGTCAGGAGGACTACCTGGTTGGTGAGCAATACAATCTGAGGATGCTGATGCCGGTTGACGACAACGGAGTCTTTGACGCCGGTGGTGGCCCGTTTGCCGGTATGGACGTTGATCAGGCTGATCCAAAAATCATCGAATGGTTGGCTGCTCAAGGTTTGCTGGTAGCTGCATCGACGATCAGTCACAGCTATCCGCATTGCTGGCGTTGTCATCAACCAGTGATTTTTCGGGCGACAGAGCAGTGGTTTGTATCTATGGAGAAGACCGGGTTACGCGAAAAAGCTTTGGCTGAACTCCAGAGTCTGACCTGGTACCCGGATTGGGCTTACAACCGTTTAAGTTCGATGGTTGAGACCCGTCCAGATTGGTGCATCTCCCGCCAGAGGGCCTGGGGAGTGCCGATCCCGGTCTATCGCTGTCAAGCATGTAATTCGACTGTGGCCACAACCAAAACCTTTGACGCAGTCATTGCCTTGTTCGAAGCCGAAGGTGCAGATGCCTGGTTCGTCCGTGATCCAGCGGAGTATCTGCCAGCAGATACTCACTGCGAGCAATGTGGAGCGGGCCTTAATCTAATTGAACGCGAACGAGATATCTTGGATGTCTGGTGGGAAAGTGGAGTCTCACACACCAGTGTTTTGGAAGCCCGCCCAGAACTCACACGACCGGCCAGCATGTACCTGGAAGGATCCGATCAGCACCGCGGTTGGTTTCAAAGCTCGCTACTGACCAGTGTCGGTGCCTATGGTACTGCTCCCTATGAATCGGTCATGAGTTGCGGTTTTGTTGTGGATGAACAGGGCCGTAAAATGAGCAAGTCTTTAGGCAACGGTGTCGAGCCTGAGGAAGTCTTTGAGAAATATGGTGCTGATGTCTTGCGTCTTTGGGTTGGCAGCGTTGATAACTCCCAGGATGTCAGCATCTCAGAGAACATCATCGATCAGCTGGCTGATGCCTACCGACGAATCAGGAATACTTTCCGTTTTTTGATTTCCAATCTTTCAGATTATGACAATGTCAAAGACCGGGTTTCCTGGCAAGATCTGCCAGTGATCGATCGTTGGGCATTAGCGCGGTTGACTGCTCTGATTGAGGCAATTGACGAAGCCTATGCTGCCAATCGGTTCCATGTGGTCTACCGGGCGGTATATGACTATATTGTCACTGACCTTTCCGCGGTTTATCTGGATGCCATCAAAGACCGGCTGTATTCCGATGCACCGAAAAGCATCGGTCGGCGCAGTGCTCAGTTAGTGCTGGAGAATATCTTGGAGACGCTGGTACGTCAGCTGGCTCCGATCCTCTCATTTACCTGTGACGAAGTCTGGGAGTTTTATCCTAAAGGTATGAGGTATCCAGGACGTCCGGATTCTGTGATGCTGGCTGGCTGGCCACTATTAAGCGACTATGCTCCCCAAGTTCCAGTTGAGGAAGCCAAAAAGCTATTGGCTGATTTTAAAACCGTGTTGGCAGTACGTGATACGGTGACCAAGGCTTTAGAAACGGCACGGGTTGAGAAATTGATCGGTAAAAGTCAGGAAGCACAGGTAATCATCAGGTTGGATGACAGTGCTTATGCGATCCTTGACAGCTTGCCTAATGGTACTTTGGAAGAACTCCTGATTGTGGCAGAGGTCATACTTGAACACCAGACGGCTGCTACAACAGAGGTGATAATCGAAGTAGCGGCCGGAACCAAGTGCCCACGCTGCTGGAATGTCCGCCAGCTGGGACTAGATGAGGCCCACCCCGAAGTCTGCGTTCGTTGTGCTGAGGTACTAACCGAGTTGGGGGTATAGATGAAAAACCAGCCTGTCTCACGCTGGAGGGCCCTGATAATCTGTATCGTACTGGCAGCAATTGTCGTGGTGTTAGATATCATCTCAAAAGATATCGCTGAAGCTGTACTGTCTGATGGGCCAAAACCTTTTATCCCCGGTTTCCTTGACTTTTACCTGACGTACAACAGCGGAGCTGCCTGGGGGCTGTTCAGTGGAGCACGAGCTTATTTCGTTATTATTGCAGCGGTCGTGATCATCGCTGTATTGGCCTACATCCTGATACAAAAGCAGCACTCCTTTTTGGTAGTGATCGGACTCGGGTTCTTCCTTGGCGGTAGTATTGGCAATGCCATTGACCGTCTATTGGTTGGTGCTGTAGTCGATTTCCTACGTTTTTTATTCATCAGCTTTCCGATCTTTAACATAGCTGACAGTGCCATCACTTTTGGAGTCGGACTCTTGTTACTGGCGATATTACTAAGCAGGATTAACAGTCAACCAGAACCTTTAACTGCGGGACAGACAACCGATGTCGATCCATGAGTTTACAGTCACTGCCGATACTGATGGGATGCGTCTGGATATCCTGCTGGCGAAAGAAGCCAATGTATTAAGTCGTGCCCAGGCTGTCCGATTGATTGAAGCAGGGGCAGTCTACGTGAACAGTTATCTCTCAACCACAAAACGTCGTCAACTGCAAACCGGCGATATCGTCAGGTATCAACTGACTGCAGCTCCACCGCCCGGTCTTCTCCCCCAATTCATGCCCTTGGACATCCGTTATGAAGATGAGCATCTGATCGTGTTATCCAAACCGTCTGGCCTGGTCTGTCATCCGGCTGCCGGTCACCAGACTGGCACACTGGTCAATGCCTTGATTGCCTATTGTGGTTATGAGAATCTGGCTCAGATACAGGGCGAGGACAGGCCGGGTATTGTCCATCGACTGGATAAGGACACCAGTGGTCTGATGGTAGTCGCCAAGACCGATCTGGCTGGTCAACGGCTGAGTGATGCGATCAAACTGCGTGAATTGAAACGTCATTATCTGACCCTGGTCCACGGTTTTGTGGCGGGCGACAGCGGCCTGATTGACGCTCCACTGGCTCGTGGTGTGAAAGATCGCACTCGCTTCATGGTCAGCAACGAACCGGGAGCTCGTACAGCGGTGACCAGCTTCATGGTGCTGGAGCGCTACGAGGCGGGGCGTGATGACGATGGCTTCTGCCTGCTGGAATGCCGGCTTTTTACGGGGCGCACCCATCAGATCCGCGTGCATATGGCTTACACCCAGCACCCCTGCGTCGGGGATGCATTATATGGTAAGGCATCTGGCAAGAGTCGCCGGCGCAACATCGACGAGCTGGGACTGACCCGGCAATTTCTGCACTCCTGCTCGCTGAGTTTGATCCACCCGATCAGCCAACAACTGCTGGAATTTGTTGATCCACTGCCTACTGACTTACAAGCAGCCATCGATCAGCTAAAAACCCGCAGCTTGGGGCTGACTGAAGAGGGAAAAAGCCTGTTACCACTGTTTGTTGGGAACGTTTTGTGACCAGCCAGCCACGTTTGATACTGGCTTCCGCTTCACCCAGACGCCTGGAGATACTACGAGCTCATGGGCATCTGCCGGAGGTCTACCCTTCCGATACTGACGAACAATTGGACGCAAATCTCTCACTGGGATCACTGCCTGATGCATTGGAATCCCTCGCCTTGGCTAAGGCTGACTCCGTTACCAGGCGCTTGCTGGCCGAAAGTGTCATTGCCAATGATGAGACTGCTTTCGTCGTTGCAGCGGATACTGTTGTCTACGCAGACCAGGTCATTGGTAAGCCGGCTGACCGTGCTCAGGCAATAGCCACACTGACCTTGCTGTCCGGCCGAATGCACCAGGTATTGACGGCTGTCGCTGTGATCAGACTACCCGATGGGGATGTTTTGTTATTCACCGACACAGCCGAAGTCAGTTTTGCTGAATATGGATTGGATGAGATCACCGCCTTCATTGATGCCGAGCCACCCTATGACAAAGCCGGTTCATATGCGATCCAGGGTATCTGGGGCACTCAGGTGACAAAGATCTCCGGTGACAGGGAAACTGTCATTGGATTGCCATATCGTCGTCTTGCTGTAGCTTTAGGTTTATTTGGATAAAACCTCCTGGATTGACCAGGGCTGGATCTGTCAGCCTGCTTTCAGGCTGGCTTCAACACCTTATCAACCAAAATTCATTTTCAATCAATAGAGAATACATGGCATTGTGTGAAGCTTTTTGATGATCAGTGAGAGGAGGATCATGATTGCCTATCAACAAAAGGCCAGTGGCAATTCCGGCCTCAGCCAGCTTCAGCAGTGGCTGACCAGGTTATCCAAATGGCGATTAGCGGTGGTTGTGAT
The DNA here is from genome assembly GCA_031286245.1 of Coriobacteriales bacterium. Lineage (GTDB taxonomy): Bacteria > Actinomycetota > Coriobacteriia > Coriobacteriales > UBA8131 > WQXZ01. The sequence continues at coordinate 934 of JAITUO010000118.1, read as the reverse complement.
AGCTGTGGTGGCAGGGCTGTCAGTATTGTATTTCAGTCAAACCGCAGGCAACACAAAGGTCACCTTGCTGCCAAGCCAGCCACAAGATGCTGAAGCAAGCTCATCAGGTATTGAACCTGGCTCACAATTAGATAACATCTCAGCACTGACTGGTGCATTATCGACTCCAGCAGACCAGACTCGACCTGAGCTTACAGAAGTCGGGGATCTGGAGTTCTTTGTCCATATATCAGGGGCTGTCAACCAGCCAGGTGTGGTCTGTCTAGCATCGGGCAGTCGCTTAGTCGATGCGGTCTTCAGCTGTGGCGGGTTGACAGCAGATGCAGCAGCCGATTATGTCAACTTGGCCGCGCTGCTTGTGGATGGCACGCACATCCATATACCTAGTCAATCCGACATTGATGCTCTGCGTGAACAAGGCGTCAGCCCTGAACAAAGCCTGCTTAATGGGATTGATCAAACCCGTGAAGCCTCCGGATTGGCTTTCGATGACAACAATGCCGCTGCAGGTTATTCATCAAGCAGCACAAACCAGCAATCTGGATTTCCTATTGATATCAACAGCGCAGATATGACTGCATTACAGACTGTCCCCGGCATCGGACCGGTGACTGCTCAGCGGATCATAGATTATCGCAGACAATATGGGTCTTTTCGACGGCTGGAAGACCTCAAATCAGTCTCAGGTATCGGTGATAAGCGTTACGCCGACATGCTGCCCTACCTGACCTGTAAATAACGTCATCAACAGTCCAAACTACTTGGCCTGTCTAAGCCTCAAGCTGTTGTGCTGCGACCAATGCAAGTCACCGAGCCTAAGCCTCAACTCGTAGTACCCCGCCCAATGCTGCCTTGGCTGCTCGGCCCGCTGGTGATGGTCTGGGCAGGGATCTACCTGGCAGAGAAGCTGTGTTGGCACAGGAGATGGATAAAC
>JAITUO010000087.1 GCA_031286245.1 Coriobacteriales bacterium | reverse complement strand
GAGCCTGTCGGTTCATCGGCGAAAACGATCAACGGGTTGTTAATCAATGCGCGAACGATACCTGTGCGCTGGGCTTCACCGCCAGAGAGTTGATTGGGGAACTTCCGCCATAATTCCTCTGTTATCCCCAGCTGCTCGAACAACCTGATTGCTTCCTGGACTACTTCCTTGCGCTTTTTGTTGACCAGCCTGCCACAGGCCAAGACGTTGTCCATGCCGCTCATATTGTCGATCAGATAAATCTGTTGGAAAACGAAACCACAATTCCGGCGGCGGAACAACGCTAATCGGTCGTTGCTCAACTTGGAGATATCCTGACCGTCAAAGACCACCTGGCCTAAAGTGGGCTTGTCCATACCGGAAAGGGCGTATAGCAATGTCGACTTGCCGGCTCCGGACGGCCCCATGATTACAGTAAAGTCGCCCCTGTAGATGTCGATGTCCAAGTTCTTCAGTACATGTTGCTGAACCCCACCAGTCGAAAAAGACTTTGAGAGTTTTTGGGTGCTTAGTATGGCTTCTGGCATGGTAACCTCCTTTTCATAGTCATGCGTACCTATTGAAGCAAGACTATCAGCGAGTACCTTAACCAGTCTTGAGCTGATTCTTAAATCTTCCTTAAATCTTATTCGGGTGTTTCAGTAATTTGTATGGCTCTCGGCAGTCTGTCAATCAGGCTAATGCCAGCACCAACCTGACAGTAAATCCACTGTCGTTGTCATTATTGTTGACCAGGCAGTGTAATTCGCCAGCCATTTTCTCTACAAAGTATCTGGATAGATAAAGACCAAGGCCTGTACCGCTTTTACCATCGGAATTCTTTCCCCGATAGAATTTCTGGCATAGTAATCCCAGCTCTTCGGGAGCCACTCCGCTACCATGGTCAGAAACCTCGATTATCAACTGCTTTCCTACCAGTTCAGCTCTCACATCAATGGCTGTGCCTGCGTATTTATATGAGTTTTCAAAGATGTTGTCAAAGACTTGAGCCAGCCGGATTGCATCGGCAATGACCAGACACTCCGGAATTTCGGCGATTCTGGCTTGCTTTCGGTAGTCGGAGTTCCCAATCAATTGATACAGCAGGGTGCTTGGGAAATCGCCTGGATTAACCGGTAGCTCTTGTAGTTCTTCCAGAGTTGCACTGAACAGGTTGTTGATCAAAGTGTCGATCTGGTCAGCTTTCACGCTGATAGTCTCGATTTGCTCCAGTTCCTTTGCGTTGTTTGCTGTCGTCGCCATCAGCTCAGAAACTGCTTTTATCGAAGCAACTGGAGTTTTGATATCGTGACTGAGTGAAGCCACTAGCTCTTTCTTACTCTGGTTGACAAGGCGCTCGGCTTCTCGCGCCCGCACCAACTCAACTCGCATCAAGTCAAAACTCTCGCTGAAGGCACCAAAGCTTGCGTTCTTATCCATATCTAATGGAATATCCAAGTTACCAGCAGCTACATTTTCGGCAAAACTCCTAAGCTTGCGAAAAGGTGCAAGAATGCTTTTATCAATACTCAGAAGCAGCAAAGCCGTTGTAGCAGCAAAGACTGTAACAAGAGTGATCAAAGCATTACGCATGATGATGTCACGATGTGCCTGCTCTTCAGCCATTTTGGAGAAGAGCTCAGTCAGTGATGTGACCAACGTCATGTCATCAGCGTTTTGGGCTGTATCAGTCTGGTAGGACATCACAACATCATTGACAGCCACTGAATCCAGTTTGACCGGCTTGATACTGGCAAAAACAACCAGGATAGCAATTACACTTGTGATATATAAAACCGCCAAAATGATGGCGTAGCGTCTCATAGCTCCGAGCCTTCAAAGCTATAACCTGTACCCCAGACAGTCTTGATGAATAAGGGCTGGCTGGGATCGTCTTCGATTTTCTCACGCAGCCGACGGATATGTACGTTTAAGGTATTCTCTGTTGTGATGGCATCTTTCCACACCTCACGGAATATTTTGTCTTTCGTAATTGCGCGGTTTCGATTCTGGATCAGATAAGCCAAAAGCTTGTATTCCATGGCTTTTAGACCAATATCCTCACCAGCAGAGCTGACTCGTTCCAACTCAAAGTCGATAACAAAGCGGCCAAATGTGTAAGTCCTCGATGCAGTACTGCGGTAGCGCTTAAGGACAGCTTTGACTTTCGCAAGCAACACGCTTAGTGAATACGGTTTGGGAATGTAGTCGTCACCACCGATACCCAGAGCCAATAACACATCATCATCGCTGGTCCGGGCACTAATAAAGAGGATTGGCAGTTCATAGCTCTGTCGCAGTTGTTGGCAAAGTGAAAACCCCGACTCCTCGCCCAGGTTGATGTCCAATAGTATCAAGTCGGCTGTGTTTTCAGCGAAAAAGGCCAGAGCCGCCTCAGCACTTGCTGCCCAGGCAGTACTGATTCCAAACAACTCAAAGTACTCCTGCGTGCTTAGTGAAAGCACATCTTCATCATCGATTATCAAACAGTCATACCGCATGCTGTTTCGCTTTCAGCTAAGTACCTGGGCCGCAATGAATATCCATCGCCAAGTTGATACCAACGCTGGTTAATCACTCAACGATTTCAACCAGGGTAATTTCGAAATTGAGGTTCTGACCAGCCAGATGATGGTTCAGGTCTATTAGAATCGAATCATCTCCGACCTCGACAATCACCACTGGCATCGGTTGAGCATCCGGGCCTCTGAGATAGACAGTTTCACCGACAGGTACCGTCTCCAAGCCAGGTATCTGTCCAATCGGTATGCGATGTAAAAGGCCTGCGTCCTTCTCCCCATATGCTTGAGCTGCTGGAATGTGCACGCTTTTGGTCTCGCCCACCAGCATCGTCTCGACTGCCGCATCGAATCCGGGGATCATCTGCCCAGCCATGCAGACAAATTCAATCGGCTCTCCGCGTTCAACAGATGAATCGAACTGGGTGCCATCGTCCAATGTGCCGATGTAGTGTGTCTTTACCCGTTTGCCAGCATTACTCATAAGTCGCCTCGTATTCTTTTGACTAGCGCAGTGGGAAACTAACTGCGTATTTGATGGGTTCCCTGTTGTTATGTATTCGACCATTTTAACTGGTTGGCAGTCACGATGTGCGGCTTTGTTGGTTTAATAATACTTTTTGTGGATAAAACCAGGGTTATTGGAGTTAGTAAAAAGCCAGCACGGCATTTCATACCCGTGCTGGCTTTTATTTTATACTCGTGCTGGCTTTGCTAATTCATGTCGTTTGTCAGAAAGTAGCAGTATCTGACAAACATGTCTGAGGCTTAGCCAAACAGTGGTGGCATCTCCAAGCGTTGAGCCAAGATGTCTTCTTGCTTGACGCCGAACAGCTCGACACTGCGGCGGTCAATCTCTACTGTCAGAGCATCATATGTTCCTGGATAAACTGAACCTGGGCCACCTTGGGTGATACAAGGGATATATGACCGCGTATCGGTGTCAGGACAAGCCCGTACCACGGCTTTGCGGGCGTCTTCTTGCGTCCAACCTTCAAAGTCAACGTCCTTGTTGTCGATGTTACCCATAAAGGTGATCTTGCCACGGTACTTCTCCAGCAGGGCTGGCACATCGTTTTTCTCCATGACACCCTGGAAGACATCGATGCCCATCTCGATCATGTACGGCACTAGAGTTGCAGCATAGCTGTCGGAATGGTGGATGACGAGCTCGCATCCATGATCATGATAATAACCATAGATTGACTTGTAGGGCTCCAGGAAGAATTCAGCAAACATCTCGGGGCTCAAGAAGGTGCTGATTTCTGTACCCCAATCATCATGGTGGAAAATGCAATCCGGCTTGAGGTTCGAGCAGATGCCCTCGGCCAACTCCAACTCAAATTCAGTCAAATATTTGATTAGATCATGCATCTCTTGGGGGTACAAAACGTAGTAGGTCAAAGCATTAACGATCTCACTCAAATGATGGGTCTGCTCAAACAGTCCTGGCGCAACAAAGGCTGCTTTATAAGCCAGGTTACCATCCGCAGCATCGAACATTCCTTTGGCAGCCGCCCACATTTCATCCGGGAATTTCAGGGACGGAGCATGTACGTATTCGCGCCAGTTCTCGATATCTTTAAGCACGATCTTATCCGCAGTATGTACTGGAAACATTCCAGGTGTGCCTTCTGGCCAGTAGTTTGTGATTCCCCAAGCATTGACGACTGGCTCAGCGCCTGGAGCCGGCATAGGCGAGCTCATCATATAGGGGTGGAACATTAGGTTGATCGCCTCGTATTGATTGACGAAACGGTCTGGCTTGCCACCAAAAATGGTTTGCCGCATGTTTTCTTTTGCAGTTAACAGCATTGATTGATTCCTTTCATTCCTGTGTTTTTGACTCTGACTGCTTCATATTAGCTGATCCAACTATCTAATAACAGTGTCTTGGAAAAGCACTGGCATCCGGCTGGGTTTTAGACAACGCATCCGGGCAATCAGGTTAATCAAGAGTTTTGGTGGCTTGAGCCTTTCTGCTTGACTTCTATGTGGTTGTATAGCCTATAAAGATGGTAATCCTGGGAATTTCGGAGTTTTTGGCCAAAAAGGGCTCTCATGTATGGCTCTTTAGCCTGAAAAACAGCCACCGGTTTTCTCCACAATTTAAAAGTGCTGGTAGATGCGTTGAGCCAGAATTCTATCTGTGCGAAACTCATAGAGAACTATACATGAGAGCCTTTTTTGGCCAGAAACTCCGAAATCTCCAGGAAATGCCTGCTTGATGCACAGATAATGGCATCAAAAGAGGCTGTTGAAGACTAGTGCAACCAAAGGGAAGCCAAAGAGGAATCAAAAGAAGCCGAAAACCTAAAGTTTTTAAAATCAAGCCTTGACTTGGGTCGGTTTTTAAGATAGCCTATTCGTTTGCGTATTCGCGCTTTTTCATGCTACCTAAAAGGAGGATTCCTTGCGCAAGGGCAACAATTCTACTCCTGCAAGCCTGTACCGAGAGCGTAAGAGTTTCGCTAGAATCCCCGAAGTTATGGATGTTCCCAATTTGATCTCAATCCAGATCGACTCGTTTAACTGGTTTAAGACAGATGGGTTGGCTGAAGCCTTCCGTGACATCTCTCCTATCGAGAACACCACGAAGAACCTACTGGTTGAGTTTGGTGTCCATGAATTCGGCGAGCCGAAATTCTCGGTCGAGCAATCCAAGGCAAAAGATGTGAACTACCAGGCGCCGTTGTTCACTGAAGTTCGCTTGATCAATACCGATACCGGTGAGATCAAAGAGCAGTTGGTCTTCATGGGAGATTTCCCTCTGATGACCGATCATGGTACTTTTATCATCAATGGAACTGAACGAGTCGTAGTCAGCCAGCTGACTCGTTCGCCGGGTGTCTATTTTGGTACCGAACAGGATAAAGTCTCCGACAAGCTTTTGTTTAACGCAAAAATCATCCCCGCTCGTGGGGCTTGGCTGGAATACGAGATCGACCGTCGTGACGTTTTGTTCGTACGGATCGACCGTAAGCGTAAGCAACCAGCGACGCTGTTACTGAGAGCTTTTGGCATCGCAACTACCAATGCCGAGATTCTCGAACTGTTGGGTGACAGTGAGTTGGTCAATAACACCTTGGCCAAAGACCCGACTTTGACTCGTGACGAAGCCCTGATGGAGCTGTATAAACGTCTGCGACCCGGAGAACCACCGACCCCGGAAGCTGGTCGTTCACTTCTAGAAAGCCTGTTCTTCAATCCGATGCGGTACGACCTGGCAAAAGTTGGTCGCTATAAGATCAACAAAAAGCTGAAACTGGATATTCCTGAGAATACCGCTACCCTGGTCAGTGAGGATATCGTAGCTTCGATGCGCTACATTGTCGAATTGCACGCTGGAGAGCCAGACTACCATATCGACGATATCGACCATTTCGGTAATCGACGCATCCGCACCGTTGGCGAGTTGATCCAAAACCAGTTCCGCATCGGTCTGTCTCGTATGGAACGTGTCGTTCGTGAGCGGATGTCTACCCAGGAAGTTGACGAAATCACTCCACAATCGTTGGTTAACATCCGACCGATTGTTGCATCGATCAAGGAGTTCTTCGGTTCATCTCAGCTTTCCCAATTTATGGATCAGACCAACCCTGCCACCTCGATTACCCATAAACGCCGTCTGTCAGCTCTTGGCCCAGGCGGTCTGTCGCGGGAGCGAGCTGGCATGGAAGTACGCGATGTACATACTTCACACTATGGACGGATGTGCCCGATCGAGACGCCAGAAGGTCCAAACATCGGTCTGATTTCTTCTCTTTGTATTTATGCGAAAATTGATGAACTTGGATTTATCGAAACGCCTTACCGCAAAGTAGA
>JAITUO010000204.1 GCA_031286245.1 Coriobacteriales bacterium | reverse complement strand
TACGTGAACGCCATTTTGAACTATTTTTTATTGATTCTGTGGCAAGGGAGCTTGAATACACGCAAGACTGCTTGCTTGAGCTTGATGGGGCTTGATTGCCTCGCTTGGGTTGACCTGTTCCAAGAGGTATTACCCCGGTTTTCTCCACATATTGATAGGGAGGTGCAAATACAAAAGAGTGTCATGCTCGGTAAACTTAACCATAGATTGTCACTTCAGTATCCAAGGATTTTCATCCTGTATAATTAAATCGTATCGATAATTGACTTGGGTATGGAGGGAGTAACATGGACCAGGAAATTATTGACCGAGCAGCAGGAATAATCCAATCAAAAACCGGAGGTATCGGCGGCGGAATGGAAGGTTACGCTGTACTCGCGCTGTTTGATGAATACGATTATCCGACAGCATCGACTCTGACGATCTCAAAGGCGGAAGGCATCAAGTGGATGACTTTCTTGACGGGACTGGAGTCCAATAAAGCTAAACGGATCGGGAAATGCAACCGGGGCAGTGTTTGCCTCGCCTCTACGGAATACAACATCACTCTGGTTGGCACTTTGGAAGTCTTAACTGGCCCAGAGGTAAAAAGAGAGCATTGGTATGATGCCATGGGCGCTATGGTGTCAGGACCAGAGGACCCGGTTTTCTGTGTCTTGCGCTTTACAACCGAACGATACAATCTGTTCTTCGCCGATAACGGAACTGAGGCTAAAGGCAGTTTTTAACTTACGAAGCAGCAGCGATCTTGAAAAGCATATCTTTAAATGTATGCCTTGATAATCGAAGCATACCTACCATCAACGACATCGTGAGTCGGTGTTAATAAAACAACAAAAAATCCGGCTGCTTGGAGACCAGCTTCATACTCCTCAAAAGACAAGGCGCCGGCGATGCATCCAGTATAATCGCCTCTGGCTTGTCGCTCTGCTTTTGACAAACCATTTGCTGCTACAACATCGGAGATACCTATTCGTCCACCAGCCTTCAACACCCGGGCCATCTCTCTAAACACTGCTGGTTTGTCTACACTTAGATTGATGACGCAATTCGAAATAACAATGTCCACGCTGTTGTCTGCAAGTGGTATGTCTTCGATATACCCTTTGAGGAACTCGACGTTTTCTACATTAGCTTCCCTGGCATTTTTGCGTGCAAGCTCAAGCATCTCGTCCGTCATGTCAAGGCCGTAGGCAAAGCCGCTCTTCCCTACCCTGGCAGCGGACAACAATACATCGATTCCACCTCCCGAACCCAGATCAAGCACAGTTTCGCCTGCTTGAAGATCAGCAACAGCAGTGGGATTTCCGCAACCTAAAGACGCTAGCAGTGCCTCTTCGGGTAGTATTCCCAGTTCTGGATTGTTTTCAGCGTTATATAGTCGAGCTCCAAAAATGTCAGAAGCTGCAAAGGAGTCACAGGCCATATCTTTGCTGCAACATGAGCTCTTATCGAGAGATCCTTCGCTAACCAGCTTTGCAGCATTGGAGTAGCGGTCCTGTACCTGTTCTAGGAGTGCCTGCTGTTCTGGGGTCAACTCGGTGTTTTTTTCACCACAACACGACTTAGTTTCGGCAGCCGCAACAACCGGCGCATCCTGCTCGGTGCCGCTATTGCAACAACACGACTTAGCTTCGGTAGCCAAATCAACCGGCGCAGCCTGCTCGGTGTCACTATTGCAACAGCAACTACTGGTTTCAGCGATGACCGGTGACTCAATTGCTGAGCTCTTCTCCCCACAACAGCAGTTTGCAGTAGCAACCAGCGATTCAAGCTCGCTTTTGGTCAAGTCAATGCCCTGTTGATCTAAAGAGTAGTATGTCCATTTACCGGATTTACGAGCTGAGACGATCCCCGCTTTGTTCAGTATTCCCATGTGATGTGAGAGAGTGGACTGTGATATATCCAGCTCCTCCAGCAATACACAGGCACACTTTTCTTCCTCTCTCAGCATCGAGAGAATCCGCAAACGGTTCTCATCAGCCAGAGCTTTAAACAGCTGGACGGTATTGGTGTTATCCATGTGACCATCTCCTCATATCGATGTTTGTAGATATGTTATCACAGTATATTTGCCTCGTCCAGTGCAATCTCGATAGAAACTTGGGCATTGACGGACAAGCATACTGTTGCGCTATTGCATTAAGATTGCATCACTAGGGACGGAGGCAAAAATGCTGGCATGGGAATCAATCCAGAAAGTCGTTGACTATATAGAGGACAATCTAGCAGCAAACCACTCGCCAAAAGAGCTGGCAAAAATCGCAGCTCTTTCGCCATTTTATTTTCAACGTTTGTTTACTCGCCTGGTAAAACGTCCGGTCAATGAATACATCAAGCTGCGTCGATTAGCCAGAGCATCTATTGCGTTGGAGGATAAAAACAAGCGCATTCTCGATGTCGCACTGGAGTATGGCTTTAGCAGTCACGAGCATTTCACAAAGGCTTTTCGAAGAGCCTACGGCATCACTCCGGAAGACTATCGAACCAACCTTGTCCGTCTGAACCAGGTCATTAAGCCGGATCTTTTATTGAGTTATACCTTGGTTGACGAAGACGTACCGCTGATCGCCGATGGCATCGTTTTGGAAATATCACGCAAGGTCATAGACGCTCCGGAGCTTTTCATCGGTTTGTCAGAACAAGTCTTTATAAATCAGCAAACTCCTTATGGGGAGAAAACCGGGATTGACGTACCCGGACAACTCTGGGACCGCTTCCATAACCAAAAAGAAAAGATCAGGCAGCTTGATCCGTGTGGTTATGAATGCGCGGTCTCTTGTTTTAACGATAATGATGACGATACCTTCACATATTTTGCCAGTGCTTCTGCACTGCCAGGTGCAGAAGCTGTAGATGAATATGTGACTTGGGAGCTTCCAGCAGCAAACTATATCGTTTGTGCAATCGAAGCTGAGAGCTTCAAAGATTTAACAACACTGGCATTGGGAAAAAGCCTGGACTATCTATTCAACACATGGCTCCCGAAGCATAACCTGACGTCTCAGCCTTTCTCTGTAGAAAAATATCTAGCTACTGGCTCTGACTTGTGTAAAATGGAGATCTGGGTGCTACCGGAACCAGTTAACTAGCAGAAACCCGGGTGCAAAATGCAGTGGAGCGAGTTATATGATGGCGGTCAAGAACCGTCGAATGATCAGATCCAGGAGTTTGTAGCAACTCCATTATGGGACGATTTATCTGATTACTTACTTCTGACCTATAGAGTCCGACCAAAACTAGCGTATAGCAATTGTGCTCTGGACAACGGGTCGTGGCGGGGATGGAATGCCAAGTACAGGAAAAGCGGAAAGGCACTATGTACGCTTTACCCACGGCTGGGATACTTTACTGCTCTGGTTGTGATAGGTGCAAAGGAAGCCGCTGAAGCCGCGTTGCTGATTACACTTTGCAGTGAATACACACAACAACTGTATGATCAGACTGAATCCTCTTCGAGCGGCAAATGGTTGATGCTCGATGTGACAAACGCAGACGTGTTACGTGACGTAAAAAACCTAATTGCCCTACGAGCCGAAACCCGCTGATCGAAACCTACCAACCTGCTGGCTTTCCAAGGTGTAATGATTCCGCCCAGTCAGTCCGCTTTGCTGCATTCAATCAATACAGGTTCCGTATATACTTAGGCACTGTTAATACACCGATGCAGCATATGGAGGTATCTTTTGGAACTACTCAGTGCTCTGGAGACAATCCGTTCACCCATCCTGGACATTATTTTCAGCTATATCACTGTATTAGGTGAAGAGACGGTTGTAATCACTTTGCTTTGTCTGGTTTACTGGTGTGCCGACAAGCACTCTGCATATCTAGTCGGCTTGACATTTTTCATATCCGGACTTTTAGTCCAAGGCATGAAGATAGGTTTTCGGATCGACAGACCGTGGATCATCGATCCGTCTTTAAAACCAGTGGAATCAGCGATCCCAGCTGCCACCGGTTATTCTTTTCCCAGTGGTCACACACAAAGTGCAGTTGCCTTATTCGGTTCCATGGCTATGAGATTGAAGCGGATATCCGTCAAAATTGCTTGCATCGTGATAATCATTTTGGTCGCTTTCTCTCGTATGTATCTCGGAGTGCACACCCTGCTGGATGTCGGTGTGTCACTTATAATCACTGCTTTGGTCGTTGTGATTATCTCTAAGCTTTTATCTGGTGAATCTGTGGATAAAAAGCGTGCGCAGTTTTTAGCTGTATCCGTAGTGGTTTGTTCGATTATCGTGATCGTGGTCGCATCATTGTTCTATTCTAGTGGAACCATCGAGCAGGCTTATTTAACTGACTGCCTGAAAGCAGCTGGTGCGAGCATCGGTTTTGCTATTGGTATGTATATTGAGCGTATTTACATTGACTTCTCTGTTAAAACAAGAGGTATTCAATGGCAGGTTGTGAAGTATGCCATTGGTATCACTGGAGTCCTTCTCATTAAAGAAGGACTGAAGCTTGTGTTCGGCACAGGCTTAGTCATTGACACAGTGAGATATTTTCTCATCAGCACATGGGTATCCGTGTTTTTCCCTCT
>JAITUO010000201.1 GCA_031286245.1 Coriobacteriales bacterium | reverse complement strand
GGCTGTTTCCTCAGAAGCTGCCTGATCAACTGTTGCCTCCTCTGTAAGTGTGTCATCAACCTGATCTACTGTAGCAGCCACTTCTTCGACATCTTCAACTGCTGCTTGCTCGGAAGTATCCTCAGCGGGTTTATCCACAGATTCTTGATCCGCATCTACCTCAGTAGTATCTGCTTCTGCCGTCTCCTCAACGGCTTCAACAGACTCCTCCACCACTGCTGGTTCAGTATCTCCCTCTGTTGCCTCAGCAACCTCAATTGCCTCAGTAACCTCTGTTGCTTCAGTACCCTCTGTTGCATCCTTTTCTTCTGCGGTTTCACTTGAAGCAGCATCGCCAGCCTTGTCTTCAGCAGCCTTGTCCTTGCGGGATTTGGGCTTGGCTTTGATCATGCTGGGATCTGGTTCAGCGACCTCGATCTCGATGCCCAATGTCTCTGCAGCAGCTTTCATCGAAAGGGAAATCCGACGACGCTCGGCATCGATGTCTTGGACTTTGACCTGTACTGTGTCACCAACATGTACTACTTGCGCAGGAGACTCGATGTGGCGGGTTGCCATCTCAGAGATGTGCACCAGGCCTTCGACGTTGTCACCGAGCTCCACGAAAGCGCCAAAGCTGACCAGTTTTGTGACCTTGCCCTCAAGGATAGTACCGATCGGGAAACTACGCACCAGTTGTCGCCAGGGATCCTCGGTGGTCTGCTTGAGACCGAGCGAGATCCGCTCGCGGGTCAAATCGACATCCAATACCTCAACGTCAACCTCATCGCCGACCTTGACGACTTCGGACGGATGAGTGACATGGCTCCAGCTCAACTCACTGATGTGCACCAGGCCATCAATTCCTCCGAGGTCAACAAAGGCACCAAAGTCAACTATCGAGGAGACAGCGCCTTTCAAGCGCATGCCTGGAGTCAGTTTTTCCAGGATCTCGTTGCGCTCAGATTTGCGTCCTTCCTCAAGGACTACTCGGCGAGACAGTACGACATTGTTACGGTGGCGATCCATTTCGATGACACGTGCTTCCAACTGAGTGCCAGTGAATGACTCCAGATCCTTAACACGGCGCAGATCGACCAGAGAGGCTGGTAGAAAGCCACGCAACCCGATGTCGATGATCAAGCCGCCTTTGACGACTTCGATAACCTCGCCGATTACATTCTCCCCAGCATTGAACTTGGTCTCGATATCGATCCAAGCACGCTCGTATTCGGCACGACGCTTCGAGAGGATCAGCCGCCCGTCCTTATCCTCCTTAATCAGGACTAAAGCTTCGATCTCATCGCCGACCGATACGATCTCGTCTGGATTGACATCTTTACGGATTGATAACTCACGAGCTGGAATGACACCTTCGGATTTATATCCGATGTCTAGCAAAACCTCATCGTGCTCGATCTTTACCACCGTACCAGTGACAAGTCCTCCCTCATCGAACTCCGTAATGGTAGCATCGATCATCTCGTTCAACTGGACCTCATCGACATCCTCAAAGGTGATTATCGATGTGTTCTTGATCTCACTCAACAGTGGACCCCTTCCAATACAGGGCCCGTCTTTCATGTTTGCCAGCTCGGTCCTCTTTTTGTTTTTTAGAAACGTACTGTTTCACATGTCTCAGGGCCAACACTCTACTCCTCCGCACCTGTTAGCCGAAGGTTTATAAAGTATAGGGTTTAACGGGTGTTTCTACAAGCGCAAAAACGGCTTTTGTTGCGTAATACACTGCGGTTAAACTGCGGAATAGTCGTGATTGACACTTGATTCAAGCCTGGTGCTTGCCTAATCTGTTAACCAATTCGACTAATTAGCTTCTTTTAGCAATACATCATCTATTCACCACTCTATTCGATGACGATAACCAGAGCTTTTGTATTAACAATTTGGCTTTTGGCCTGGGTCAACTTCAACCTTGGTGTCATGCTTACTGGATTAGTATTTTTAGCCTATCTTTCAACCTTACAGGCTGATTATTTCATCACTCAGCGTGCTTAAAATTCAATTGCTGAACAATTAATCGACAGATTGCTTAGTCAAGCAATCTGTTCATGTAAGGAGTGCATGTTGCCTGATGAGCACAAACCAGCAAATCCTATTTCGAAAATGGGTAGGAGAATGCTGCTGGTTGGAGCATTAGCCATCGTGATCGGCTCGACAGCTTTCAGTTTGAAAGCTTGCGAGTGCGTGACAATTGAATCAAGAAATGGCAAGGAATTAATCAGCAGTCACCTTGACAAGTAATCTGTGGGATTTAGCTGGATTTATTCAGCTTAACCAGTGGAGCAAAACCTACTAAAAACTTCTTCGTGTCTCCACTGCGCTCGAAGCTGATTGTCAGGTTTTCTCCTTCAACAACCTCAATGCGACCACGACCGAACACTTTATGATCGACGATGTCTCCAACAGCAAAATCCAGGGCTTTGCTACGACCAACTGCTTTAGGATTATGCCCCATACCTTCCAGGTTACTGGTTTCTTCACCACTTGACTGATAGTTATCATCGTCAAAGCTGCTGTTCTGATAGGCTGATCCAGAGCCATAGGTCGAACGACGGTCACCGCGCTTTGCCCAACCAGTACCTCGATAGCCAACAGATCCGACTCCTATAGTCTTGATTGCTTCAGCAGGGATATCACTAATAAACATGGAAACCGGGTTGTGTTGTTGATTGCCAAATAGATTTCTAGTCTGTGTAGCACTGAAATACAACAACTCCTGTGCTCGGGTAATCGCCACATAAGCCAGTCGCCGCTCCTCCTCCACCTCTGCCGGGCTGTCCATTGAAGCAAAATGGGGAATCAGCCCATCTTCCATACCAGCAAGGAATACTACCTTGAATTCCAAGCCTTTGGCAGAATGCACCGTCATCAGGGTCACATAGTCTGATCCTTCGGTCAGATTGTCGAGATCTGTGCGTAAAGCCAGCCATTCCATGAAGCCGACTAGTTGATGATCGGCGCTATCCTCGTCCGGCAGGTTGCTGGCATTTCGTTCCTCGCCAGGATATAGATTGTCACCAGGCATCACGTCCATGGTCTCATCCACATAATCATCAAGCATATCGAATTCGGCTGCCACACCAAAAAACTCCATGACATTTTCCAGTCGGCTCAGGCTCTCTTCTCTCCAGTCGTCTTTCAGGGCATCAATATAACCGCTACGTTCGACGATCATTTCTACGATGTCACGCAAAGTGCCTCGATATTGGCGGGCATCTTTGATCAGCTGCACGAATTGTGCTATAGATTTCCGAGCGTTTAAGGAAAGAGTATCTTCGGCTTGAATCAACTCACAAGCCTCTAAAAAACTCACGCCTTCGGTATGCGCTAAGTCCTCTAGAGAGGAGATGCTTTTGTCACCTAAACCACGGCGAGGAGTATTAATGATACGCTTGGCAGACAGATCATCTGCCGGGTTTACGACCAGCTTGAGGTAGGCCATCACATCACGGATCTCGGCGCGATCGAAAAAGCGGGTACCACCGACAATCCGATAAGGTATGCCTGCGCGGATCAGCATATCTTCCAGGACGCGGCTCTGGGCATTGGTACGGTAAAACACCGCAAAATCACTGTAGGGTGTCCTGTCCCGGTGAAGTCGGTTTATCTCCGAAGCAATCCATCGCCCTTCATCCCGTTCGTCACTGGCCAGGTAGAACGCGGGCTTCTCCCCCTGAGAACCTTCTGTAAAGAGCCGTTTTGGCTTACGGGACATGTTTTTCGCAATGACGGCATTAGCCAGTTCCAGAATGCGAGAGGTCGATCGATAATTCTGCTCCAGTTTGACCACTGTAGCATTGGGGTAATCCCGTTCGAATTCCAAGATGTTACGCAGGTCAGCTCCCCGCCATGAATAGATCGACTGGTCGTCGTCTCCAACCACCATCAGGTTCTGATGGGCGGCTGCCAATAGAGAAGTGATCTGGTATTGGGCATGATTGGTGTCTTGGTATTCGTCAACCAGGATATAGTGGAAGCGCTGTTGATAGGCTGCCAGGACAGCAAGGTTGTCTTTGAGCAAACGCCAGGCATTGACCAGCAGATCGTCGAAATCCATGGCATCTGCCTGACGCAGCCTTTCCTGCAGGCGCTGGTAGACCTGAGCGATTTCATCATGCCGGTGACCAAAATACGCTTCGGTGAGTTCCTGCGGGTCGATCAGCTCGTTTTTAGCACGCGAAATCTGTTCACGCACAATCGCCGGACTGGTTGTCTTGGAGTTGAGATTAAGCTCAATAAAAAGCTCCTTCATTAAACGTCTTGAATCATAGTCGTCATATATCGAGAAGTTCGAGGTATGGCCGACCAGCTCGGCATCGGCACGCAGCATACGCACACACATGGCATGAAATGTCGCCACCCACATACCTCTGATACTCCCCCCCAATAACTGCCCGAGACGGCCGCGCATTTCCGCAGCTGCTTTGTTGGTGAAAGTGATCGCCAGGATTTGGTAAGGCGAGACGCCCAGATCCTGTATCAGGTGGGCAATGCGATATGTAAGCACCCGGGTCTTTCCCGAGCCTGCTCCTGCCAGGACCAGCAGGGGGCCTTCGGTTGACATGGTTGCTGCCAGCTGAGCCGGGTTTAATGTGGATAAGTCTAGGGGTGCCATTGGTTAGTGCCTCTTCAAAGCCGGGTTTAATGTGGATAAGTCCAGGGGTGACATTGGATAGTGCCTCTTCTGTGCTCAGTTGTTTTGTGTTTTGTAGTTGGTATTCATATGGCAACTATACCATTTGTCGCGAAGCCAGTTAATGGAGCCGGAGTTTATTGGGGCCAGTAGTTGGAGCTGGTAAGTGAGACTGGAATTAGTCACAAGTCATTTTGATTCTGTAAGGCATGTAATCCCCATAATCAGGCAAATACCTCCAATAACTCCACTTTCTGTGTTTTTCATGGCAATTCTTGGGGATCGTAAAATTTCTGCTAGAAAATCGACATAATGTTTGATTTCTATGAGTGGATATTCGACATGTTTTCAGTGGCGACTGTTCTATCAGGTATTTTGTTAATTTACTTTCTACTATGTTCTAACTTTTGTCTAATTCATCATGCATTACGTCGATTTTCTAGCAGAATTATCGGATTTCCCAGGATTACTCACCATATAGGATATACAGTCACGTAGAAGTCTAGTGAAGGAGCTAAATACAACACAATTCTGGTTGCTGGAGCTCTAAAATGACAAGTTCGTGCCCTTCCTGGCTAGCAAAAAACATGAATTAACGACGCGTAAGCTTGGGCTACAGGCAATTCAATTAACAATCCCCCTGATATTTAAGTTTTCCATCCACCTGATAGAAATTATTGCCGATGAAATAATCTAAGATTTTATAGATTAGAAAAAAGTTGGCAAACGATATGCAAACTAGCTCTCGGGTTTATTTGTGATACGGCTCGCCACGGTTGATTCGACAGGCACGGTAAAGCTGTTCAAGCAGCACGATACGAGCCAGGTTGTGTGGCAAGGTCAATGGGCCGAATGACATCCGCTCATCTGCCAACGTCATGATTCGGGCATCGACCCCTGATGAGCCTCCGATGATAAAAGCCAGTTGGGGCTGGCCGGACATTTGTTGGTTTTTCAAGCGTAATGCTAAAGTCTCTGATGAAGTTGGTACACCTTTGATGTCCAGTAGAATCAAGGGTCTGGCTACTTGTTGTCTGAGCAGACAATCCTCAATACCAGTTGCTTCTTTTGCCAAAGCCTCATCGACACTGGATATCGCTGCAGAGTGGTCAGCGACCTCAAGTATCCTAAGCCCAATATAGGAATGCAGCCGTTTGCAGTATTCAGCGGCTGCATCCTGCCAGTAGCGTTCTTTCAGTCGACCGACAGCAATAATGTCGACATCTAAAGCGATCGGCTCCCCTATCTTTCAATGGTGATCGAGGCGTTGGTGGGCAGTGCCATTCCCAGAGCTACCTCAACCGCCTTAGTGATTCCAGCGATTGTCACACAACCACCGTGTTGGGGAAAATTATCGGCAGCGTATTCGTACAAGGGGTTGGTTCCTGGCTGAGCGAAAAGTAGCTCATACCCGTCAAAGGTATCGCCCAGCTCGTCGAACATTGCGGTGATTGCCGGACAGCCGGAATCGACTTTCAATACTACTTCCATACCATCGTCGCTGATAGCTTCGACTGTAGCATCAAACCCACAAACTCCAGGATCGATTATGACTTTTGCCATAGTGGCTCCTCATCTTTAGGAATACAGTGGCAATGATTATAGCTTACTGAGGCAGTGGCTTATCGCAGTTTTCGACTGTACCAATGCCTGGTACCGCCTGATCAGGCTTTTCTCTGGAAACCTCACAGCTCTCTGAGTCCAATTCGCTCAACCAGGATTGTCTGGCACTGGTTACCAAACGTTGCTGCAACAAGCTGCTCTGGGCGCAGAGCACCAGCGCTCGTATTAAGCAGAGTACAGTTCATTTGATAACAATCGGAACCGATATCACTGGCTGACAGCACTTTCGGTGGATCGATGACTATAGCTTTCAGATCAAACGACCGCGGTTTGTCTTTCACCAGTACCTCCAGGTTACCGACAGCGATCAAAGCGTCAAGAGCAGCTTGCATTGCCTGACAATCCAATTTGGCTGACTGTAAGACCAACCGGTATTCGTTAACAACATGGGTAGCTTGCAAACCTTTAGCTTTGAGTGGAACGTACGTAGCATCTACCACACTAATCATACCGCCAGCTGCCTGACGCAATGCAACTAAAGCTGCTTCTGGTGGTACATAGGTAGTCAACCAGACATCAAACAGTTCTGACTCACCGGCAGTACCTACCGGCAGGGCAGGCCCTGACGCAAAGCGCATATGACGGTTGAAGCCTTGTGTCACCACATACGGCAGCCCACTGCGGCGAACCAGTCGTTCCATCGCCCGGGTCAATTCGAGGAGCGAAAGCCAACGCAGCCTACCTTGTTTGGCATAACAGATGCGCAGTCTGAACTGCTCATTCATGCCGTTTCGCCTCCAACATGATGTCAACCTCGTCAACACAGACGCCACAATCATTGCAGGAAGTAAAGCTGCAGTCCGGCGTTGTCTCAGCCTGTTCAGCCTTGTGCCATTCAGCCAGGAAGTACTCGTCTGCTACACCACAATCGATATGACCCCAGGGTAGGTGCTCATCATGGGGATAAACCCGCTCAGCCATCTTGGCTAGATCCAGGTCACAATCAGCGGCTGCCTGTTGCCATGCTGGATAGTCAAAGCGTTCAGACCAGGCAGCAAATACACAGCCACGCTGCCAAGCTGCTTCAATCAGCTCGCCAGCTTCACGACCGGCTCTTGACAATGCAGCTTCAATTTGCGAGACCCGAGGATCTTGCCAGTTCAAAACAACACCTTTCGGCAAGCCGGCTTGACGTAACAATTCGATCCGTCGAACAGCCTCCTCCAACGCAATCTGCCCACACCATTGAAAGGGAGTAGCAGCCTTCGGGATGAAGGTCGCCACTGAAACCGTCATGCGAACCTGCCCCCGCTGCTTTTCTAGTACACAGTCCTTTGCCAGGGCAAATGCCCGCTTAACCAGGTCAGCGATCGCTAAGATGTCAGAATCCTGCTCAAATGGCAGGCCGATCATGAAATAGAGTTTACATCGCAACCAGCCAGCATGAAAGGCTGCTGAGATTGCATTGAAGAGATCCTGCTCGGTGACGTTTTTATTAATCACATCACGCAGATGTTGACTTCCAGCTTCCGGAGCAAATGTCAATCCAGCCTTTTTTTCTCCAGACACCAGTTGAGCCATACCTACCCCAAAGGCATCCAGGCGTTGCGAAGGTATTGATACCGATACCCCAGAATAATGGAAACGGTTGTTCAGGCGACGCAGTATTGGTTCAATACAAGAATGATCTGTCGTCGAAAGAGAGGTCAGCGACACTTCGTCGAAACCACTTTGCCTGATCCCAGCTGTGACAGCAGCCACGATATCGTCACTCTTACGCTCACGTACCGGCCGATAAGTCATTCCAGCCTGACAAAAGCGGCAGCCTCGCGTACAACCTCGTAGCACCTCAACCGCCAGTCGGTCATGAGCCACTTCAGTATAGGGCACCAGACAGGTTTCAGGGATACTTTGGGAGAAGCCCATGTAGATGCGACGCCGGATAGTCTTCTGGACCTCTTTACCCTGCAAACTGGGCACATACACTCCATCGATACCCGCTAATGTATTTAGCAGATCGGTTCGGCTCAAGTTCTGATTCTGTCGCACCAGAGATATCAACTCGACGACTAACTGTTCTGCTTCTCCAATTGCTATTACATCGAAAAAATCAGCCAGAGGTTCTGGATTGAGGCAACTCGGACCTCCCCCAACGACCAGTGGATGATGCTCATCACGTTCAGCACTGAGGTGTGGCAACCTTGAGAGATCGAGTACTTCGATGATATTCGTGGCTGCCAACTCATGTGGAATGGTGATACCAATCAGATCAAAAGCAGCCACTGGTGCACAGCTCTCCAGCGAAAACAACGGGATGTTTTTCTCACGCATACGGGCAGCCAGATCGACCCAGGGCAGGTAGGCACGTTCTGCACTGACACCATCCAGGCTGTTGATAATGCTGTATAACAGAGCTATTGCCTGGTTAGATTGACCGATCTCGTAGGTGTCAGGGTAAATCAGGACCGTGCGATACTCGGCATCAGGTTTGACGATCCGGTTGATCTCATGATCGATATAGCGAGAAGGTTTTTCTATGTCAGCTAGTAAGGGCTCGATGTCATCCCAGAGGTTGATAGGTTGGTATGCCAGCTGACCAGTCACTGA
>JAITUO010000041.1 GCA_031286245.1 Coriobacteriales bacterium | reverse complement strand
ATATATAGTTTGCGTGAGGACGCTTGATCCATTCCGAACTCCCCTTTTGGTGGGCTATTTGTCTTAGCCTTGCCTGGCTACACCCTCTACCTGTTCAGTTTTAATATAGGGAGAAAACCGGGGGACGCTGCACCAGCAAATCACCGAACCGCGGACTCGCCATGAGACCCGGGTTTCTCCCTATCTGTAAAAGTCGCGACCGTAAGTGCGGGCTTCGTCATAAATCCAGTTGTAGTGCTCCTCACCAATGTCATGCGGCAAAGCCATCATGCTGGTCGAGAAAATGAAGCCTCCTCCTGGGGCGAGACGATCGATTTGAGCGCGCACGTTAGCTCGTACCTCGGCTTCAGGGGTACCGCGTTTGTTGGTTTTGCCCTGGGAATCAAACCCGCCACAGATTACGAAGCGGTTGTTATACCTGGCTTTGATAGCTTCGAGATCGTTCATATTCTGGGCCGGATCCCAGCAACGGGCACCCATCTCGTACCAGTCGTCGACGAACTGTTCACCTTTACCACAACAATGCACTAAGACGATGACACCTTCTTCGGAAATGGCGTCAAACAGGCGTTTCTGATAAGGCTTGATCATTTCGCGCCAGGTCTCCAACGCCATGAAAGGAGCGTGGACAAACGACAGGTCATCGGCGTTCATCATGATGTCCGGGTGGTAGATTGAGATTGTTTTCTTGACGACCTTGACTTCCCAGTCGATGAAGACGCTGAGCATGTCGTGCCAAGCTTCCGGTTCGGCCAAAAGTGCTGTCAGTGCACCCTCATGACTGAGGTATTTGACCATGACGTTGAACGGCGAGCCAGCCATGGTGCCACCGGTATAGCTCTGGACAACCTTGTTTACGCGATCCAACTCGGTCTCCAGTTGGATGTCCAGACTCCAATCCATGCTGTCTGGGTCCGGTAGAGGTAACTCAATGAATTCACGCCAACGAGTGATGTCGGGCACGTAAGGTTCACCTGGTATCGGCATCGGTCCAACCAGCGGATCTGAGACGACGTGAGGTACTCCCAAAGTGTCGGGGATGACATCACCAACCTTGAAATCTCCGAAACCCCAGCTACCGATAGGTGTCGGCATGGCCATGGTGACTGCATCCTCCATGATTGGCACCCAGTCTGGCAGCTCCCCATTAAACAGCCTTAAAAGATTCTCCCTCTCGGTGATTGGCATTCCTACCACCTTCCCTTCTTTTTTATGTGGAGAAGACCTTTACAGAGCATGATGTTTGGTGCTGTTTTATTCTAAGCTG
This sequence comes from Coriobacteriales bacterium, assembly GCA_031286245.1. GTDB lineage: Bacteria > Actinomycetota > Coriobacteriia > Coriobacteriales > UBA8131 > WQXZ01. Next base: position 1,421 of record JAITUO010000041.1, on the reverse strand, counting down.
AAATCAAGCTGATTGGTGTTCTACAGTTGCACTATGCATAGAAGTAAGTAAGATCGTCAGCCTTGGTCAGGCAATTGCTATACTTTGGCTGTGGTCGTCAGATAAAGAAATGTTGCAAGCATTAGCATTTGAGGAGGCTTTCAGTATCATGCGTCGCATTATCATTTTTTGTGTGCTCACATTCGCAATTACTTTCGGTTTGGAAATCGGGCTTATCTACCGGATGTACGAAATGGTATTGGTGGGAAACCTACAGCCGGCATTCTTACAGTTCGCAATAGTAGCAATGATGTTTATGCCAGCAATTGGTGTTGTATTAACTCGCCTGATCACTAAGGAAGGTTTCAAAAACGCCATGATCAAACCGGTGGCTTTCAAACGTACCTTCAAATACTACCTGCTGGGCTGGTTTGGTCCGACCTTGCTGATCTGCCTGGGAGCTATTGTTTATTTCGTCATCTTCCCATCCGACTTCGACCTGATGATGACCAATATGGTTGAGGTGGCTCAGCAACAATACCAGCTTAGTGGGGTCAACCCACCAAACGACGATGCTGTCCGGGCGACTCTTTGGTTGCAACTGGCGATTGGGGCTTTGGCTGGTCCATTATTGAATTTCATTACTTGTTTTGGTGAGGAGTGGGGTTGGCGAGGATATCTTCTGCCGAAGGTTAATGAGCATCTGTCCTTTATTCCGACTACTTTGCTGGTTGGTGTGATCTGGGGCCTCTGGCATGCTCCACTGACCATCATTGGACACAACTATGGGCTTGTTTATGCTGGTTATCCTTATCTTGGCATCTTTGCGATGTGCTGCTTTTGTATCGTTGTCGGCACTTTCTTAAGCTACATTACTTTGAAAGCGAAAAGCTGCCTACCGGCTGTCTTTGGACATGCTGCGCTAAATAGTTTTGCTTCTGCTGCCCTGATGTTTTCAGCCAGTGGTGGCAATCCTTTCATCGGGCCGCTGCCAGTTGGACTGATTGGTGGCAGTGGCTTGATCGCAACTGCTGTGTTGATATGGGTCGTAATGCGAAAGGCGCCACGGTGGGCAGGTTTTGAAACGGTTAAAAACAAGGATAGTGTATTAACCGCGGAAGTGAGTATCGACCTCCCGCTCTCCCCGACCGATACAGATAACCTTGGGGCTGTATAACATTGGTTGAAGAAGCCTTGAAAAAAGGTAGCTCAAAAGCTAAGGACAGCGAGCTGGCGGTCCGCTTCACGGAATGGTACTGTCGGGCGCACCATAGTGGTGACCTCAGGCAACCGCTAGTTTCGTCAGGTGTTGATGCCGGTATTTATGGCATTCGCATACCGCTGTTATGTGAGGCTTGTGCCGATTATGCCCGTTATGTGGAGAAACGCACCGAGCTCTGCAAGCATGACCCGAAACCGTTTTGTGAGAATTGCCAGACTAA
>JAITUO010000192.1 GCA_031286245.1 Coriobacteriales bacterium | reverse complement strand
TGAGCAATGTAAATACCAGATGTCTTCAATGACAAAATGAGGTATTCTGCAAACAACCTGGGCTTAGATTCAAACAGCCCAATCCTGTCCAATGACCAAAGCTTAGGAGGAGCTGGTATGGCCATTTCGATGTCTCCCAAAGAAAACTTCCTTGCCTGTATGGCACATAAGCCGCATGAGTACACTCCATGTTTTGTTGACATGGTGCCTTGCGGACTGTCCGAACCGTTCGAGCGGGGTCCGGGCGGATCAGGCATCGATGCTTTCGGTGTCCGCTGGGTCACGCCTCTGTCCGGAGGGCCTGGTTCAGCATTGCCGGCACCTGGTGAGTTTCTGCTCGAAGATGTCACAAAGTGGAAATCCATCGTAAAAATTCCGGATGTCAGTAGTTTTGACTGGCAAGCAGCAGCCGATGCTTACCTGGCTAATGTCGACCGTGATATGCTGGCGATGGAGTGTGTCAGCCAGAACCATGTCTACGAACGCCTGGCAACCTTGATGGGTTTTGAAGGTGCTCTGTTGGCACTGGCGCTGGAACCTGAGGCCACTTTCGAGCTACTTGAGGCGATCTGTGATTGGAAGATCGAAATGCTTAAGTACTATGTGAAATACTTCAAGCCGGACATGTATACATATTGCGACGACGTAGCCACCGAACGGATGCTCTTCATGTCTCCTGGCACCTACCGCGACCTGATTAAGCCCTTGCATACCCGGATGGTCAATGCTGTCAAGGAACTCGGCCTTTTCGCCGTCCAGCATACCTGTGGCAAAGCCGACCTGATTGTCGAAGACATGATTGATGAAGGCAATGATGGCTGGGGAGCCGTTCAACCGACCAATGACATTGCTGGTATCATTGAGAAATATGGGGATAAGTTCGTGCTGATTGGTGGTTATAACACTAACTTTGGCCCCGGTTTACCAACAGCGACTGAGGAAGAAGCCCGTGCTGAGGTCCGCCGCTGCATGGAAGAGTACGGGAAGTATGGCAAAGGCTTTATATTCATGGGTATGATTATGACAGCCCTCGATCCAGCAGACCCCATGGCGATGAATCCTGTCAATGGTGCGATCTTTGATGAATTCTTCAAGATTAGAGCTGAGAAAACAGCCTGAATGATAATCATTGGTGAGCAATATATATCACCAGTTTTTTGTAATAGTTATTAGTGTCGCGCGTCTCAGCTTCGCATGAGGCGCGCGATCTAACTCATCGAATCTGATTCCAAAACAAGCGAGAAGCGTGTAATGCCTCGCCCGGTTTTCTCCCTAAACTCATTGGAATTTGCCTGCTATACCTTTATAAATCGCCAGATATGCTATATTTATAAGGTTGTATCACTAATCCTGATTGAGAGGAATGTATAGCCTTGGAAACCATACTTAAACTGCTGGAAGATGACCAGGTTGAATTGTCAGTGACAATTCCGACCGCTGATGTGGATAAAGCAGTCAAGGAAGCTTATGCTGAAGCCGCAAAGAATCGCATCAAAGGCTTCAGGCAGGGAAAAGCCCCCCGCAATGTTTTGGATAAAGTCTATGGTGGCCCGGATTTTTTTCTAGCTGAGGCTACTGATGTGGTCATCAAAGCCAGCTATCTGAAGGCTATCGACAGTCTGGATATGATACCCCTGGACCAGCCCGACTTAGGCGATATTATCCCTGTTGTGGAAGGTTCGGATTATCAATACGCCTTTACTTTTCCGATCGCTCCTGTATATACCTTGTCTTCTTATCAGCCGGTCCAGATCGAATTGCCGAGTGTAGAACCTACTGTAGAAGAGATACAGTCGAGGATTGACTCGATGATGGGCTACTATGTTGAATATGTCGAAGTGACAGACCGCGCCAGCCAGAAAGGTGACGTTATCACGCTGGAGATGCAGGTTACTCATAATGGTGAGACTGTACAATCGATGAGTGGTGAGAATGTTCCTTTTGAACTCGGTATCGATGCGATGCCTGCAGATTTCGAAGACCATTTTATCGGCATCAAAGCCGGTGACCATGTAAGTGTGGATTTTAAGCTGCCTTACTACGATGGAGATGAAGATAATCAAGACCAGGATCTGCATGCTGAAGCGACATTGAAAAAGATCGAGGTCAAAAAACGGCCGGAGTTGACCGATGAATGGGTCAAGGAGAAACTTGAATATGAGAGCATCGAGCATTTCCGTCAATTGCTGGCTGATAGTATAAAATCTCAAAAAGAATCTGCACTTCCAGCACTAAAAGAACGTCGTGTTGCTGAGGCGATCGCCGAGCGTTTGCAAGGTGATCCACCAGCCAGTATCACCTCTGGTTTCGCCCAGGATATTTACCGCGACATCTTTACCAGCCTACAACGTCAGGGCATCACGCTCGATGTTTTTCTGGCATCCACCGGTCAGACGCCTGAGACTTTCCGTGAGGAAGTCCAATCCCAGGCTGAGTCCAACGCCCGTCAGGCAATGGCATTGGATGCTTATGCCTTACATATCGAAGCCGTTGTCAGTGATGATGACATCCAGGCTGAGTTCGTAAACAGTGGAGGCGAGGAAGCTCAGGCATTGTTTGACGAATGGACTGAAGTCGGCAGAATCTCAGAAATCCGCCAGGGTATCCGACGGATGAAAGCATCCAGACTGTTGAATGAAGAAGCTATTGTCACTGAGGAGAAACCCGGTGACAAGGCTGAGAAAGCAGAGAAAGCGAGTAAGACTGACAAGGCCGGCAAGGCTGAGAAAGCGAGTAAGACGGACAAGGCCGATAAGACTGTGAAAGCTGATAAGGCTGTAGTAGTTGGAGAAGTCGATGAGGCTGAGAAGGCGGAAAAAGCTGTAATACTGGAAAAAGCCGACAACCAGAAACTACCAAAAGCTAAGGAATCTACGAAGCTGTCTTTGAAAGCGGAAAACAAAAAATCTCAAAAACCAATAGCAGCTCCCAAAGCTGCAAAGAAAACCGGTGGGCCAAAGAAGGTATGAGAAGAAGAGGAGTTAATATGGTCTATGAACCTTACAGATTGAATGAACCTTACAGATCCGCCCTTATCCCCTATGTTATTGAACAGTCACCGCGTGGTGAACGTAGCTTTGATATCTATTCGCGGTTACTGAACGACCGCATCGTCTTTTTAGGAGAAGCGATAGATGAGCACGTCGCCAACACTGTAGTTGCTCAGTTACTGCATTTGGAGAGCAGCGACCCGGAAAAGGATATTTCGTTATATATCAACTCGCCTGGTGGTGTTATCTCTGCTGGTCTAGCAATTTATGACACCATGCAGTTTATAAAATGTGATGTATCAACGATTTGCCTGGGCCAGGCTGCTTCGATGGGTGCCGTCTTGTTGACAGCCGGCACTCGCGGGAAACGTTTTGCCTTGCCGAATTCACGAATCATGATCCATCAACCTTCAGGCGGCGCACAAGGGCAACAAACTGAGATCGAAATTGCTGCGCGCGAGATCGCCTATGCACGAGAGCGAATCAACCAGATTCTAGCTGAGCATACTGGACAGTCTCTGGAGCAAATCCACACAGATACAGAGCGAGACAACTTCATGAGTGCTGAAGAGGCGCGAGATTATGGACTGGTAGACGAGATCTTTTATTCACGTGATGTAAAGAAGACCGAGGACACCAATGCCTAGGGACTCAGACATATCAGGTCGCAGCAAGGGGAGTGGCAGCGGTAGCCGCAAAGGTGGCAATGGCAGCCACAACGGCAGCAACCAAAATGGTGGTAACCGCAGCAGTAGTCGCAATAGCGCGAGCCGCAGTGGTAGTAACCGGAACTCCGGCAAGGACAATGGTGATTTCATCAGGCACAACGAAGATTTTGATGATCTATTCACCGGTGGATACGATGCTTTTGACATTACCTGCAGCTTCTGTGGGAAGAGCCAGAATCAGGTTCGCAAGTTGATCGCTGGAGCCGGTGTCTTCATCTGTGACGAATGCGTCCAGCTTTGCAATGAGATGATCGAGCATGATTACGACAGGGAAACCGACGAATCGTCTGAAGATAGCCTTGCCAGCATACTGACCGACCTACCAACCCCCGCAGAGATCTATACCGAACTGTCTGAGTATGTGGTTGGCCAGGGGCAAGCCAAAAAGGCATTGTCAGTTGCTGTTTATAACCATTACAAACGTGTGTCCATGAGCGAAGACTTTGATAATGATGTCGAGCTGGCAAAAAGCAATATCATGTTACTCGGCCCTACCGGCTGTGGGAAAACTCTGTTGGCTCAGACTTTGGCCAGGATCTTACAGGTACCATTCGCGATAGCTGATGCCACAGCTCTGACTGAAGCAGGATATGTCGGTGAGGATGTAGAGAATATTTTGTTGAAACTCATCACTGCTGCTGACTT
>JAITUO010000064.1 GCA_031286245.1 Coriobacteriales bacterium | reverse complement strand
GCTGTAGCCTAGCTTGGTCGGCGCAGCGATGGAAAGGGGCAGGTCTTCTATGGTGTAGGTATCCGGGTTGGTATCTGAGTTTTCACCACCCGCCAGGTTATAAGAAATCGAATAGCTTGTCGCACTGCCCCAGTTATCCATCAAGGTGATGGCTTCAGTGGCGCCTTCGGGCGCAGAGTAGCTGACTGTCGGGGTGGTGATGTTTGTCAGGTCGGTATTGGCGTAGATCACCGTCCAGCCGGTAAAGCTGTAGCCTGGCTTGGTTGGTGCAGCGATGGAAAGGGGCAGGTCTTCTATGGTGTAGGAGCTGGGGTTGGTATCTGCGTTTTCGCCACCCGCCAGGTTATAAAAAATCGAGTACTCATCAATGGAGTCACTCTCGTAGATGGCATACAATGTGATATTCACTGCGGGGCTCGGATAATTGGCTGGAGGAATATACTCTCCCGTACTTCCATCTGGAGACTCCGACCAATACATGAAATCGCGCTCCTCACACCACCCCATTGATTCGACCTGAGCTTTGGTCAGCAAGTCGGGGAATATCTCACCAGCAGATACTGGTCCTTGATACACTGCTTGGTTATCACCACTATTCTGTCTATAGAATATCCCGACACCACTCTCAAAAAACCAATTAATGTCTGCATTGTTATAGGCATTCGTAAACGGAGCAGTATAAGTGGTGTTTCTTATGAGGTCAGTATGATGGATTTCTGTATTGCCAGATAGTAACCAATCGTAGGTAACAACAGCATAATTTCCTATAAAGTCTACATTTTCAGCAATAACATTTAAATACTGAGGTGCAAGTATTGCACCGCCTCCATCGTCAGGAGCAGTACCGAATGATTGATTATATGAAATGATTGCGTCATATCCATAGAAGCTAGCATTGTAATGATACAGATAAACCCCACCTCCACTCGAATAAGCAGTGTTTCTGGTGATTTCACCACCCCTCATTAAGATATTGTAATTTGTATATATTCCACCACCATTTGTGGCTATATTGTCGGAAATAATCCCACGTGTTATCGTGAGGTATTCACGAATCCATACCCCACCCCCTATCAAAGCAGTATTGCCAGAAATTACTGCATCAGTTAGCGAAGCGTGACCGAAAACATATATACCTCCACCACTACCAGGACAGTTATTGTTGAGAATTTGTCCACCATTGATTATTACAAATTTATCTGCCCAACCGCTGTATATCCCCCCGCCATTATTGGCTTGGTTATCGGAGATCACTCCAGCGTTCATCACAAAATCTCCGTAAAAGTGAAAAACACCACCACCATTGCCAGCAGTTGAGTTACCAGTGACGGCACCACCATTCATCACAAACGACGTATTGGGATAAAATGCTCCGGCACTCACGCCACCACCATTGGCAGCTCCAACGACACTGTTACCGGTGATCAGACACCCGCTTTCGATCATCAAGTCGCCTTCTGACCAAATGCCACCACCAGCGCTCAACGACCTACCTCCAGTTATGACGATGTCTTGAAGCGTTAAACTGCCGCCATTAGCCAATGTGATAACACGGGACATACTATTAGCGTTGATAGCAAACGGACTACCTGGCAAATCGGCGCTCTTCAGCCTGATAACCTTGCTACCAGGAATATTAAGCTCCTCAGTACCATTGGCATAAACGATATTCGACGTCAACTCAATGGTCACCGGGGTGTTGTCCGCCGCTTGGGTAATCGCTGCTTGTAGCTCTGCACGCGTTGCTACCTGCACTGTTGCACCCCAGTCCACAGCAAAACGGGCATACAAAGTCAAATCACTAAAGACAGGTGTGGAGAAGACAAAGGGCGACTCTTCTCCCAATGCAAACCAACCTACGAACACTCGTGCGTATGTACCAGTAGGTACAATCGACGGTATTCCAGGATCAACACAAGCTCCTCCAGTCAGAGGCGTCTGGGTATCGAAGATCACCGTGTAACTAGTCGGATCGTTCTCAATGTTGCCAGTTTCCCAAGTCATGAAAGTGACTGTTGGGTCGGCTTCCAGTGGACTGATGCCTTCGTCCAGTGAGGCTATACCTCCGTCTGGGTCGACTTCTAGCAACAAAGCATCGATGTCAAGTAACTCATGAATAGTAGCTTCATGGTCATTGTCATCAGCAGTTAAGGCTCCAGATTCGTCAGTTTCAACTGAGCCCACGATTTCATCTCCGCTGACCGACTCATCAGCCTTACCATCCACCACAACCGAGCAATACTGGTCGTGCACATGGTCACAGGCTACCGGAGCTGCATACCCACAGAGTTCATCATGTTCGTGGGTACAATTCACAGCACCTTCTCCACATGATTCATCATGTAGATGCGTGCAGGCAGCACCCTCTGAATAGGAGCAGTCGTCACCATGGACGTGGTTGCATACCTCCTGTGCCAGTACTTTTCCACTAAATGGGATACTGGCCACAAGTAATGCAAAAACCAGCAGTAAACGTGCTGGTTTTCTCCAACCTCTAAAGGATGCATGCGTGGATAGATTCGATTGTCTCATTCTACCTTCCCCTTACAGCCATACCGGCTACGTATGATTGTGCTCTGTTTACCGATTTAGTAGCTGATTATTCGGGGCATGTGAAAACAAAGAAAACGACGCGTATTAGTGCCCCTTAATCCCCTTGCTATTAATCTAGAATGCATAATAGCACAAATGAAGCGGCACAAGATATGAAGATAGTAACGGTTCCGACTAAAGTAGAATCACCTTTGCATTGTTAGAAGACATACCCTTGCATAGTTTGTAGAAACCTCTACTTTTTTCCTCGTGTTAGCGGTAAATCACTGTCGATAGTCCAAACTGGAAAGCTTGGAGGCTTCACCATAAAATGCGTATATATCAACGCGAACAGCAAAACTACCGTAGCAAATATGCTGGCAATCGGTCCATGCTCCCCACCCGTAAACAGACTGTTTGTGCCCAGTACAGTTGTGAAAGCAGCGGCTTGTTCGTTCCCACTCACCATCATACCCAAGACGTCACCGAGTATGAAATTCCATGCGACATGAAAACCTGTAGAGAACCATAACCTGCCAGACTTTAGAAACATATAGGCAAAAAGCAAGCCTCGGAGAAACGTATTGAAAAGGGATAGTACTGTAATACCTGGATTTAGCATATGACCTAGAGAAAAGACCAATGAAGAAACCAATAGAATGATCCATTTGTTTCTTGTAGTTTTTAGCGCTGTCATAAAAAACCCGCGTGTTATGAACTCCTCAGAAAACATAAAAAAGTGGACACTAATAAGCTCAACAATCATTCCAAACGAAAACAACATAGCAAAATCAACACTCACGACAGTTGCTTGACCGACAGCAAGTAATCCAGTGAAAACCAGAACCATCGAAATAGCACCCATTGCATAACCATGCAGTAGTATTGAAAGCCAACCTTGTCTGACTAAACCCATTTGACGGAAAGGGCGTTTATAGATCAACCTGAATAATAACAACCCTCCACCAATTACAATAATGCTATATATCAAGGTCGTGATGATCTTGATTAGAATTTCATCTTCTCTATCTTCTGGCACTAAGCCGCGACCTATTATTTGCCCTAGTAGGATGAGCAACAATGAGGCTGCAACCGACCATCCTGAGCGTATTTCACCATAACGATTTTTGAACATAGACATGAATTACCCAACCTCCCCGTCAAGTATTTCTTATGAACACTCCTGTTTGCTTTTGTTTAATTATACTGCTGAGAGACCGGAACCAAACGGATGTCTTCCGGTTTGCAGTGTGTGTTTAATGCTTCGGGACGGTACGACAAAAGAAACGCATCCTTAAGCACCTCAATTGCTAACACAGATAAAACTTATATGAACTCGTATTGGTATTTATTAACCAGAAATTACAACCACAATACCGATAAATCGCCTTATTGTAGATAAACCTCATATTCGGGTGGGAAAATGCATCGAAAACCATGAATACGGTTTATCCACATTAGAATCTTGCACCAAACAAACGATTGGTTGTGGCATTATTAGACAAAGCTACCGGGGTGGCGGACAGTTATTCCACAGCGTTAGTCGTGACTGGCGACTGATATTCTAGTCAAACACTTGAAGGTTCGCTCCAGTCTCTCCGGATGAAAAGCGCTTGAATGCACGCTAGCAGCGATGATTATCGCTGGCATTACGTTGGAGATTAGGCTACTGAAGTAACGTTGAAAGGATCTACTGATGGATGAAGCCTCGGGTACAAAAGAACAGATATTTGACAGCTTTGTCGAAATGACTTCAACACTCGGTTACGAAAATGTCAGCATGCGGGATATCGCCAAGAAAGTTGGCATAAACTCGGCTTCGATATACTATCATTTCCAGGACAAGAGACAGATTCTCGAGCTCGCCTACGATTATTACATAGCGCATCGTTACGACAATCGCAAGTCTGTCGAAGAGATGAAATCCCTGATAGAAACTGCAAACACGTTCGATATAGTGCGGGCTTTCCTCTACACACACGAGAGCGAAGACCAGCGCCAGTACTACCGAATGGTGTTGATTATCAAGATCGTCTATATGCGGATATTCCAAGACCCAATTGCCAACAAACTGTTCACAGATATGAATGATGAAAACGCAGAGTATGTCATTGAAGTACTAAAGCACGGTATTGAGGTTGGGCGGATTGATCCTGACTTCGATATCGAAATGTTCGCTGATGTTTTCATTGGTGGTGCCTCAATCATGGGGATAAGAGCGTTTGCCGATCCGAATTACAGTGTTCAGCAACTAGAACAGGAGAATCGGATACTGGCGCAGTTTGCCCAACTGCTGGCTTCAGCAATGCCAAATGGTTAGTGTTCGTGTTAATCGAATGTATCGGTAAGAGGTAATCTAGGCAGTCTCTGAGTATCTTCCAGTAATTCAAAACTCCACATATTGAATTCAAACAGATTTAACGTATGCAAAAATTCTGAATATACAATAAATACCGAGAATGCTACCATTCAATTGAATATAATGCAATCAAAGCGCTAGCAATGGTCTTATCCACAAATAAATCCTAATAACAAACAAACGCTTGTTTGTGGCATTATAGAAGCTAGCTAATGGGGTGATGGCTGAGCGATCCACAGCAACGGTTTCCATTACCGGTAAGCAAGTACTTTACTCGTCTGGGGATATACCTGTCTCTCCATATGAACATAGCAAAACGCTTTGCCTGTTATAGGGGAATGTTGATAAAGCTGCGCTAAATCTCCAAGCAGCTTGCAGAACGGCGGAGGGAAACACAAATGGATGTAACTTTCACGACCAAAGAGCAGATTCTCGATGCCTTTGTTGAAATGATCGCAACACTAGGGTATGAAAACGTCAGTATGCGAGATATTGCTACCAAAGTAGGGATCAACCCAGCTTCGATTTATTACCATTTTGATAATAAAGGGCAGCTACTCGAGCAAGCATATGATTACTACGTGCAGCATCGCTACGATAATCGTAAGTCGGTAGCAGAGATGAAGACTCTGATCGAAACAGCGAGCGCAGAAGAAATAATCTATGGCTTTCGCTACTCGCACGAATCGGATGCTCCCAGACAATATATCCGAATGGTGTTGATCTCCAAAATTGTCTATATGCGGCTATACCTTGATCCTATCGCTAATGCACTATTCATGGAACTAAATGCAGATAGTGCAGAATTTATTTCCTCGGTGCTGAGGTATGGCGTCGAAATTGGGCGGATTGATCCTGACTTTGATGTTGACATTTTTACTGAAGTCTTCACCGGTAGTATCCAGATCATGGGGATAAGAGCGTTCGCTAATCCCAACTACAGTATTCAGCAGTTGGATCAGGAGTTTCGGATCCTGAATCAGTTCGTTACACTGTTGGGGTTAGCGATGAAGTAGAGGGGCTTCAGGTCCGCGGCCATGTAGAGGGGCTTCGAGCTGGCTGTAAAGTAGAGGGGCTTCAGGTCCGCGCCCACGCAGAGGGGCTTCAAGTCCGCGATTTAATACGTCTAAAATAAAGGGTAGTCAGGGAAAACTCAGTAGTAGTCAGGGAAAACTCAGTAGCAATCAGGGCGAAAACACAACCCATAAATTGAAAGGAGGTCAAATCGCAGCAAGCGTATCGCAGGCCTGGAATACGCCATAAAAAAGCACAAACCAAGAGGTGGTAAAGGAGGGAGAAAAAATGCTTGAAGAAAATCCGATGTACAGTCCAATCCCCAAGATGTCTTTGGCTGACAGAGACCGTAAATCCATGTCATACCTACAGAGGATGAAAGATGAAGGCAAGCCTATCGTGCAGATGTGCACTGCTGGCAGGGATCCTTATTGGGTGATGGCGGCTGAGATGGCTGACATCGACATCCATCGACTGGCTCCCAGTTTGATCAGCGAAGGCATGGCCTATAACGTCGAGAACGCGGTTACTAACATTAAGTGCAACCGCAGATTTGCTCCACGAATTCATGTCAATGTCTATATGGAATCGCTGTCTTATGCAACATTTGACGATGCCATCCGCTATGGTATGCAGTACATGGCTGCCGGCGCCGACTCCTTGCTTGCAGAGGGCATCAGCAACGAGTTGTGCAAGCATATGGCGGACAACTACCTCGTATTGTATGGACACGCCGGTGCGATTTCCGGCTGGCAAACTATCCGGTGGGGTATCTACAAACGCCTGGGTAAGACCGCTGAAGATGCCTTGCGCATCTACAAAACCGCTTATGAATACCAGGAGAACGGCATGCTGGCAATGACTGTCGAGCTGACTCCCTGGGAAGTCACCGCAACTATCGCCAAGAAGCTGCGTGTTCCGGTGTTAGCCATTGCTGCCTGTGGTGGAGCAGACGGTTACGAAATGGTCGACGGCGACATCTTTGACATGATGGCCCGGCCGGCTACGCATGCCAAGCAATACGCTAACTTCTTCAAATGGGCCAGCGACGCCTACGCCGCCTGGGCTAACGACGTTCGTACTGGTGCATACCCCGAGGATAAACACGGCTTCCACATGGACGAGGCGGAACTCGAAAAGTTCACAGATCTGGTGGATAAGCTCTAGTCACGCTGTCCAGCAATACTTCGTAAGGAGAAAATCATGTCAGACTATCAAATGCCTAATCCAGCTGACCTCGCTCCGGCAACCCTTCAACGGATCAACAGTTTGAATCAAGTCGCTGACCTGACCGGCAAGGTTGCCATCGTCAGTGGAGGAGCCGCTGGCTTGGGATATAACATCACCAATCGCCTGGTTGAGGCGGGAGCCAAAGTCGTGATTGCCGACTATAATGACGGATTCGGAGCAAAATCCGAAAGCGAGTTCAAAACCCGCGGTTTCGATGTGTCGTTTATTCACACGGATGTGCGTGTCATCGCAGATATCTATGCTTGTGTGGATAAGACCGTTGAGCTTTACGGAGGCTTGGATATCTTGGTCAACAATGCAGCGGTCTGGATGTTTTGTCCATTCCTGGATGTACCAGAAGGGAATTTCGATAACGTCATCGGTACCGATCTGAAGGGTCTGTTCTT
>JAITUO010000176.1 GCA_031286245.1 Coriobacteriales bacterium | reverse complement strand
GAAGTTATTAAAGCCCATGCCAAAGAACTGCAGGATAATGCCGGAACTGATAATACGGATGAAAGTAGTACAGGACACCATCATCTCTTCTGTAGCTCCGGATACGACCAGCAATGGCTTCATAAGCAGCTGAATCATCAAAGTACAGAACAGACCAGCCAAAACAAACATTGTGAAGCAAACACCTAAAATCCGCTCAGCCTGGTCTTTGTGGCCTTCTCCCAGACGCAAAGCAACCAATGCATTTCCACCGGCTCCCAGTAGCATTGAGACAGCCATGGAGAAGGTCATGATCGGCATCGAAACAGTAGCAGTCGCCAGACCGATCGGTCCGACTCCGAAACCCATAAAGATTCCGTCAATAATGTTATAAAGGGCATTTGCCAACATGCCGACAATCGCCGGGATGGCAAACTCGCGTATCAAACGGCTGACTTTTTCAGTGCCCAGCCGATCAACCCGGTAAGCACCAGGTCTGCCAGAACCTCCTGGTCCACCAGAACCTCCTGGTCCACCGGGGCCTCCAGGTCCACCGGGGACACTGCTTCCGAAATGCATTTCGTCCATTTTCACTTCTTCAGAGACATCTTGATTTGGTACAACATAGTTTCCTAATGATTCGGGTTGTGGAAGCTTCTCCATCGTTAGTTAAATCCCTCTCAATCCTGTTTTACTAAGCCGGTTGTCGGCAATATATGGTATGTCCCGGAATGTGGGTGATGTATCCCTGAGGTTAGGTCACACTTTATCTAGGTATGGATTCAGTTTAGCACCATTTACAAGGGTGTGCGAAAAGTGACTTCTCCGCTGGAAATTTCTGTAATCCCTTGTTCATTTTGTATCAATAGTTGGCCAGAATTATCGATACCATGAATTATCCCAGCAGCTAACAGCTCGCCCAGCCTGTCTCTTGCCTCGACATATTCGCCAATTAAATCCAAGTGAAGCGAGTACTCTTCTGCAAAACCAGTAAATCGACTGCCTGCTGTATGCCAACGCTTCAGGTATTCCAGTAAAGACTCAATTATCGCCTGGGCAGCCTGTTCGACCAGTTTCTCACCATCAGCTTGGCTAAGTTGCTCTGGTGCCAGCCAAGCCGGTGGGCGACCACCATCGGACTCCTCTGGTGCTTGTTTATTCTGGTAGATATTAACCCCAATGCCGATTATCGCCTGGCCACCAGTTAGCTCAACCAATATACCAGCCAATTTCTGTCTATTGTTATTTACTATCACAAGCAGGTCATTGGGCCATTTGATGACAATGTTCTTACTGGTCATTGGCTGCAAGGCAAAACGAGCAGCCAGCGCAGTTATTAGTGGTAGGCATAATGCTTGCTCTGGAGTCAATTCTGTTGGCCAAAGAAGTGAGAGATAAACCCCACCTGTCGGAGAGCGCCAGCCACGTCCTAAGCGTCCGAGGCCAGCAGTCTGTTGTTTTGCCAGTACAAAGACAGGTAAGTTACGATCAATTCCTACTGCCAACGGTTCTTTCAGATACTCGTTAGTCGAAGGACAGCTATCCAGCCTGATCAATTCAAACTTACCAGTCATTCAAGTATCCTCTCCTGCTACCGGGTGTTCTACAGAACCGCTTCCGCTGACTCTTTCAGATAATAATAGCCCGATGATTATTATTCCAATACCGATCGCTCCTAAAAAACTGATTGTTTCACCAAGCAAGAAATGAGCAGCCACAGCACCAACTGCCGGTGGGAAATATTGATAAACACTGGCTCGGCTGACTCCCAACCAGCGGATCGACAGACTATAGGCCAAAAAAGTCAAGGCAGAGGTCATTACTCCTAGAATCAAGGTCGGGCCCAGTACGTTCAGGCTAATTAGATTAACACCACTGACATCAAAGCCGAAAAACGGCATGCAGACCAGTAGGCTGACCAGACCCCAGAAAAAGATACGACGTAGATTCAACAAGGCTTGGCTAATGCCGATTGGCTGTCCTTTGCCGGTGGTTTCGCCAGACTCATCTATCTTCCTCAACATGATGGAATAAACTGCCCAGAGCACGTTTCCAGTCAAAACTAACGCGGTACCAATCAATGAGACATTAAGTCCCTGACCTCCGGCGGTACTGACCAAAGTCACACCACTGACTGCGATCACAAAGCCAAGTATGAAAAGTTTCTTTGGCGGTTCTTTATAGACAATCCAAAGTGCAATCGCCATGAATAATGGCACTGTTCCAGCCAGAATGGTCACAAACGAAGCAGATGTGAAATTCAATGCACTATAGTCCAGCAAGAAGTAGATAGACAACCCGGATAAACCAGCGACAATGAACGGCCATTCCTTTTTTATGAACTGTCTAAGTCCTTTGCTAATATTCAGTTTTGGCAAGCGGGGGCAGATTATCCATAAGAACAGGTAGGCAACACAGCTCCTGAATAATAGAGCTTCAAAAGCCGATAAGCCAGCATCCATC
The DNA here is from genome assembly GCA_031286245.1 of Coriobacteriales bacterium. GTDB lineage: Bacteria > Actinomycetota > Coriobacteriia > Coriobacteriales > UBA8131 > WQXZ01. The sequence continues at coordinate 10,026 of JAITUO010000176.1, read as the reverse complement.
AGAATACTGGTCAAAATGAAGGTGAATCCCCAGTTAAAGGCGGCGAAGATGGCACAGAGGTGCCCGAGTGCCTGGTGGCTACGGTTATGCATCAGTCACTGTGGTATTCATTCATAGCTGTCTGTACACCCTTTTCGATTGCTGCCAATATAACCGGTACAGCTTGTGTTAGATTTGCTTCAAATTCGGCCAGGTCTTCTCCCCGTAATTCCTGTAAAACAAAACGGTCAGCCGGCATCTGTCCAGGAGGTCGGCCGATGCCTACTCGAAGCCGGCAGAAATCAGTTCCGATAGCATCGCTGATCGACTTGATTCCTTTGTGGCCAGCCGAACCACCACCTTGTTTGAAGCGCAGAACGGTTTCCGGCAGGTCAAGCTCATCATGGATTACCAATAGATCGTCGGGTGTAAATCCATAATGTTTCAGCAGTGCTTTGACCGGTTGTCCACTGAGGTTCATGAAACGCTGTGGTTTTGCCAGTATCAACTGATCACCCTGAAACCTGCACTCTGTAACCATGGTTTCACTGATGGTTTTCCAATAATTCGCACCGATCTCCTCAGCCAAGGCATCGATAGCTTTGAAACCGGCATTATGGCGAGTGTTTTGATATTCGCGGCCGGGGTTACCTAAGCCGATAATCAGATGGGGGCCGGGTAGCTCATTTTGTCCATTTATATGCAGCCGCTTGCGAAGCGATAGCCTTTCTAAGATGCTCATATTCAAAATTCCGCTAATGCCCGCTAGATTTGGAAGTCCGGATCGAACAACTCAGAGATACTGGCTTCATGAAAGACGTTTAGGACCGCCTGGCCAATTAGCTCATCAACGCTGACGACCTTGATCTTGCCCTGCCGCCGTTTCTTGGGGATAGCGACAGTATCGCAAACTACGACCTCTTTGATGTCGTCATCTTCCATCAGTTCGTAAGCCTGGCCGGAGAATAAGCCGTGTGTTGCACAGATGTATATATCTCCAGCGCCCGCTTTTTTGAGGGCTCTGGCTCCGTTGAGCACCGATCCGCCGGTGTCAATGATGTCATCGTTGACAATACAGGTCTTTCCTGCGACATCACCGATAACACTGGTCACTTCGGATTGGTTATGAGCTGGACGGGTCTTTGACATAATCGCCAGATCGGCTTCCATCAGATCAGCCAGCTTTTTGGCAGCTTTGGCCCGACCGACGTCGGGAGTAACAACACAGACATCCTTTAAGTCTTTCTTTTTGAAATACTCAGCAAACAGCGGCAAAGCAGTCATATGGTTGACTGGAGTGTCAAAAAATCCTTGGACCTGGCCTTGATGTAGATCGATAGCAATGGTTCGATCGATGCCGGAGATAGTCATCAGGTTAGCCACCAGTTTGGCAGTAATCGGCTCGCGTGCTGCAGATTTTTTATCCTGACGCGAATAGCCATAGTGGGTCAACACTGCTGTGACGGTACGTGCTGATGCCCGTTTCGCAGCATCTGCCATTATCAACATTTCCATCAGGTAATCGTTAACCTTACCAGCAACTGACTGGATGATGAAGACGTCGCAACCCCGCACACTTTCCATATAGCGGGCATAGATCTCACCGTTTGCAAAAGTCTTGATCTCGATGTCACCGAGTTCAACCCCACAGTATGTCGCTATCCGCTTCGCCAACTCCAAGTTGGAACGGCCACTGTATAGCTTTAATGTCTTGCAGACCTCGACCATCCTTACGCTCCTTTTTTCTCGCTATCTGTCTTGCTTGATCTGGTGGTGGGAGACTTGCTACTTGCGTTGCCGGTGCCTGCGCCGCTGGTGCCGCCCACGCTTCCCGCGCCGCCGGTACCGCCCCCGCTACCCGCGCCGCCCACGCGTCCCGCACCGCCGGTGCTGCCCACGCTTCCCGCGCCGCCCGCGCCTCCAACGCCGCCCGCACCTGCTTTGCTGCCTGTTCCAGGCTTCTCTGTCCTACTAGATTTGGCAGGCGCTTTATTATCGACTTTATCTTTTACTGGTTTATTTGTCTTCAAGTCGGGCTTTTTTTGCTCCCGACCGCGTTTTTCCAACCTTTCCCGTTCACGCCTGGCCACCCAGCCACGGATAATCCTTTGCTCTGCGCGCTCCAGGCTTAGAGCTCCGTCAGGAACATCACGTGTGATTGTACTGCCTGCACCAGTCACAGTGCCAGCTCCGACCTTTACCGGAGCAACCAGCATGGTATCAGAACCGATAAAAGCATGATCGCCAATCTCTGTGGCATGTTTTGTTGTCCCGTCGTAATTACATGTGATCGTGCCAGCACCGATATTCACATCTGTACCAAGGGTTGCATCCCCCAGATAGCTGAGGTGCGGAACTTTGCTGCCGACTCCGACTGTTGTGTTCTTCAATTCTACATGGGTGCCGGCTTTTGAACCCAGCTTCATCAAAGTATCAGGTCGTAGATAAGCACGAGGGCCACAATGCACACCGTCTTCTAATACTGATTCGATAATCACACTCTCATCAATTACACAGTCCCGCCCGATGACTGAGTCGGTGATCCGACTGTTCGGGCCTATCAGACAACCCCGGGCGATGCGAGTCTGTCCTTTGATAATTACCTGGGGCAAGATTTCTACATCATTGGCAATCTCGACTTCAGGACCAATCCAGACAGTAGCCGGATCAAGCATCGTCACACCTGCCATCATCCACGCAGTGTTAATGCGTTTCTGCATCAATGAACTGGCAACAGCCAATTGCAGACGGTCGTTGACACCATAAGCCTCATTTGAATCAGCCAGATAGGCAACCACACTCTTGCCACCCTTGACTAGATAGTCGAAGACCTCGGTTAAATAAAACTCCCCTTGAGCATTAGCATTGCCAAGCTGCTCTAGGTTGGCCAACAACAACGGCAAGTCGAAACAATACGCACCAGAGTTACAGAGGGTGATCTGTTGCTCTCCAATATCAGCGTCTCGATCTTCTACAACCCGCAAGACCTGTCCCGAATCTCCCAGAACAACTCTACCGTACCCCGTTGGATCACTCATCTCGTGAGTCATCAGGCAGACCGCCGAACTGGTACCTTGCTGCGCTTCAACTAACGCCCGGATCGTCTCTTCCCTGATCAACGGGGTATCTGCCGACAGCACAACCAGTGATGCTCCTTTTTTGGCATAATGCTCCAGCTCAGCACGGGCAACCATGATGGCATGCCCAGTCCCCAGGTGTTCCTCCTGGACAACGATAGTGGTATCACTGACTATCGGAATAACCTGTTCGCGTTCATGACCGACGACTGTTAAAACACGGTCTGAACCGGCTGCTATTGCCGCATCAATTACCCAGCGGACCATCGGTTTACCTAAAACCTCATGAACTGCCTTGGCGTGCGACGAGACCATTCGTGTGCCTGCACCCGCAGCCAGAATCAATGTAGAGAAAGCCATCGCGCTTCTCCTTATCACATAGCTGACCATTTGGCTGATCTATTCATGACAAAAATCAGTGTAGCAGTTAGCCTGGCCTACGGTGAAAGCTGTTTCACAATAGTGGATAAGCCCGCAAAAACCTCTTGTTGGCCAACTCCATAAAACTGGACAGTCAGGTTTTTCTGTTAGGATATCAGCATGCATTCTTTCGAGTACATTCTAGTACTGCTAGCTGCGGTCTTAGTCTCCAGTTTAATTGGACTGCGTTTCCCAAAAGTCTATACACCACTGGTGCAAGTCGCTTTAGGCATCATTTTAGTAGCTACACCGATCCCCTTTGAAGGTGTCGTACTTGATCCAGCTTTGTTTATGATCCTATTCATTGTGCCAATCGATTTCGATGAGGCCAAACGTTCGAATAAACAAGCATTGTGGACTCTACGCCGACCGATTATGTCTCTGGCGATCGGCCTGGTTTTTGCTACTACTCTGGTATTAGCTTTCTCCCTCAATTGGTTGGTGCCTTCGATTCCTTTGGCTGCCTGTTTCGCATTTGCTGCTGCTTTATCTCCAACAGATGTGGTTGCTGTCTTCTCTCTCGATGAAACTTCGACTATCAAGCCAGGCCAAGATGAAGTAGTCAAGGGTGAAGGTTTAATGAATGATGCCTCCGGCGTTGTCTGCTTCCAATTTGCCATTGCAGCTGTATTGACTGCATCCTTCTCCCTTATTAATGTCTCACTCTCATTTATCTACATGTTTTTCGGAGGCGTGTTGGTCGGTGTCGGGTTGATGCTGCTCCGCCACTTGATTATCCGTATGATGGTCAAAAGCGGAGTCGAGTCCAGCACTTTTTATGTTTTGTTCGAAATCATCACACCCTGTCTGGTTTATCTGATATCAGAACTGATTGGGGTCAGTGGAATCATTGCTGTTGTGGCTGCAGGTATTGCTTACTCATTCACCCCCAGCGAACGTACCCCGGTCTCGGCACGTAATACTATTGTTTCGACCAGTGCCTGGTCAGTCATCATGTTTGTCTTGAATGGCCTCTGCTTTCTGATGCTTGGCACTCAGCTTCCTTTTGCAACGTCAGCCATGCTGGCTCGCACCGATATCAGCCTTCCCTTTTTGGTCCTCTGCATCTTCATCATCCAAGGTGTTACTCTGATGGTTCGCTTTGCCTGGTTGTTGGCTCAACGTCGTAATACCAACTTAACTACGGACATTGATGCCCTGCGCTTGAAACAACATGCTCCTCTACCTCTGACTGTCCCACCCGATACGCCAGAACCTTCACAAAACCTGACTGGTTTTGCGGTTTGGAAAGAACGCATGAGCATGCGTCGTCAGGTTAATAAAACAGAACGCCGACAGGCCCATGCCGACCCAAAGTATTGGCGACATCATTTCGTTGATGCCTTCCAAATGACTTTTGCCGGGCCTAAGGGAGCAATCACCCTGGCGATGATCTTTGCCATCCCCATGCTGCTACCTGATGGCAGCCTGTTTCCCGAGCGGGATATCATCGTGTTCGTCGCTTCCGGTGTGATTCTGCTTTCTTTGATTACTACCAGAATTGTATTGCCTTTCATCTGCCCGAAAACCTACCAGTCCGACCGGCAGGAAGCAGAGGTCGATACCATGGTCGGTATCTTCCGCTTTGTAGTAGATCAGCTACTGGAACACGCCAAGACCGGTGATATCAGTCTCGCTAACGCCGTCATCAGCGAGTACGACGAGCGTATCCAACGGTTACAAACTTCCCGTACTTTAGAAGACTCTGAAGAGCTGCAGCTGCGAGCACAGATAGTATTATATGAGCGACAAAATACGCTGAACCTGATATCGGAAGGCCGTGTTGGCACTTTCTTGGGGATGCTTTATCTGAACAACCTCAGCCGCCAGCTAGCCTGCCTGGAGCACCACTCGACATTTCGTGAGAGTATCAGAGCCGTCGGAGATCAATTCGTCAGACTCTACCGACGTTGGGCCTTTGTCCGCCACGCCCGCCGGGATAACCGGTCAATCGGGCAATCAGAAGGCAAGCTACAAGTGAGGGGACTGCGTGTCGAGAACTTAAAATTCGTCATGCAACGTCTTGGTGAATTGCAACAAGAGCTCGCCGACACACCGGAAGAAAACAATCTGTCCTCGCGGCTGATCGATAGGTATGTCCTTGACGCCAACCACCAATTGACCCGCACATCGCAACGCATCCAATCGTTGATGCTGATGCTGACCAACGCCACCGAGCTACAGGCCGAACGCGAACGCAAAGAGCTTCGTCTGTCGATGAAAGCTATGGAATGGGAGCGCCAGGCGATAGCTGAAGCCTTGCAATCTGAAAGGATTTCCCGCCAAACTGCCAAGGAGATGTATGACAGCGTCGCTGCCATGGAGCTGGACATCGAAGGCTTCCTGGAATTCTAAGCTACCAAGCAGTATTTATTCATGTGGAGAAGCCCGGGAACAATCTTTACTCTATTGCCTATCATCTACTTCTGATACAGTGGTTTTGGACGATACGCTCCCAGTTATTGAGGAGCTGAAAGTGGGAAGGATTGTGTTTTACCTGAAAGAGAGGTAACCATGCTATGTAAGAATTGCCATCAAGAAATCGCTGATGACTCTAGGTTTTGTACCTTTTGTGGCAGTATCCAAGACACCGCTATGCCTACAGCTTCGGAGTTTCAACCGCCTGAAATCCCAGCACCTGCTGCTGTAACTGCAATTCCAGACTTTCTGCCTACTGAAATACCTACGCCTGCTGTATCGGAATATCTGCCTCCTCCTAGCCTGACTCCTCCAGCACCAACACAGCAGTTTGATGCTGCAGTACCACCGCCCGCTCAGCAGTATATGGCACCGTCAACTGCTCCTGCACAAGACTATGTACCTGCTCCTGCTCCGGATTATGTGCCCGCTCCTGCTCCGGATTATGTATCGGCTCCTGCCCCGGACTATGTACCTGCTCCTGCTCCGGACTATTCTTCAACACCTGCACAAGGTTATGCTCCGGCTCAACCCCCAGATTATGCTTCGGCTCAACCCCCAGACTATGCTCCGGCTCCCCAACCGGTGTATGACAGATATCCCAGCACTACTCAGCAATCACAACAGCCTCAGCAAATGCAATCTGGCTATTCTCAACCTCAACCAGGTTATTCTCAACCCCAACCTGGCTATTCGCAACCTCAGCAAATAAGCTACGACCAACAACCTTACAGTTATCAAGCCCCACCGAAGAAGAATAAAACCTGGTTGATTTTCGTTATCATCGGTGTGCTGATCGTCGCTGCTCTTTCTGTAGGAGGCATCCTGATCTGGAACCTGTTGAACACCAACAATAATGGTGGAGGTGGCGGCAGTGGCAGTGGCGGTGGCGGTGGTGGAGGTGGCACATCTACATCACTTGGCTGGACAGGTGGCATCAACTCATCTGAACTACCGAGAGGCTACACAGCGATTGTATCTAACGATCGCTTCATCATCGGAGTCGGGGAGATACGACCTTATAATGAAAACGATGGTACGACTACACTACAGGTCGATCTCTACATAATCAACAAATCTAGAAACGCTCTGTATCTGCTTTTCCGAGATAATACATTTGATGGCGTATCTGCTCCATACGATATGGTTTTTGTATCAGTCCTCCGTACTGAGCCATATGATACTGACCAAGGTGTTGTCTACATCGAATGCCTGCGTTATCCAGAGGATTTGAACAACTGGAAAGGCACTCTGTATATCGTTGATGATGACACTTTCTATGACGCGAATCCCGTGTTTTTGCAAACAATTGATTTCAACCTTACTTTCCGTTGGTGAACAGGCCAGCATACAATCTTGAATTACCTTCAAGAAAGCCGCTTTATATAGCGGCTTTCTTGCTTTCATGATCCGGCAGGGTTGACCTTCGTTCAGTTTGTACTGACATTCAATAAACATCCTGATGTGTACAGTTCAGCTCTGCCTCCATATAATTCCAGCTCTGACATTGCTATGTCTCCCCTTTTTCAAGGTGTGGTTTGCTTATGAGGCGCGTTGTGTGCTGTTTAAATCTTGAGAGATAGGTCTTTTGCTGAAAAACACGCGTTGTGTACTCTCATTATGTCGAATTTGGCTAAATTCGATAGAATACTTGGGGATATTCATACTAATTTGACAGGATTCGCCTTAAAAAGCGTACACAGCGCGTGTTTTTCAGCAAAAGACTACTCTCTCAACTCGATACCCCCCGTACATGCTCTGCTTAAAGCAGACAACTCGACAACTCGAAGCTCATACAATAGACTGATTGGTTACGTTGGGGCATCGTCCAATGGTAGGACTCTGGTTTTTGGTGCCAGCTATATAGGTTCGAATCCTGTTGCCCCAGCCATACTAATAATCAAGACACTGTAGCTTTCTATTTACTCTAGAAAGCTACAGTTAGTCTAAACAAAGAAGAACATCTCACATACCCGAAAGAAGGACACGATGCTTTGTAAGTATTGCCATCAGGAGATTTTAGATAACTCTCGGTACTGCACTAATTGTGGATCCGCCCAGGAGATCACCCAGCCCACTCAACCCGACTACTACTCCCCTCAGCCCCCTCAACCAGGTTATGCAACCTCCCAACCAATGCTTACCTATCAAACTCCTCCGCAGAAAAAGAAGACCTGGCTGATCTTCTTGATCATCGGGGTGCTGGCTACAGGTCTCCTGATCGCTGGAGGAATAGCCATCGTCAGTCTGTTTAACGGCGGTAGCCAGACCAAGTATTGGAACGGTGGATATAACTCTCCCGAACTACCCAACGGTTATACGGCAATCGTTGCGAACGACTATCTGATCGTCGGAGTCGGCGAAGCCTACCCCTATTATGAGTCCGACGGCTCCACTACCCTCCAGATCGACATCTATATCATCAACAAATCCGGTAATGCAATTTACCTGCTCTTTCTTGACAATGCTTTCGATGGCAAGATGGCTCCGTATTCGGATGTCTATGTCTCAGTCCTGCGCACCGAAGCTGGCGATACTGACAAGGGAGTTATCTACATCGACTCACTGCACGATCCAAAAGACTTGAAAAAATGGACGGGCACATTGAAGGTCGTTGATGATGATACCTTCTACGATCCAAATCCCATTACCTTGGATGAGTACTTTTTTGACTTGACTTACAGACGCTGATTCGCGTGTATTTTGCTTAATAAACTGTTTGCTATCGGATCACTATCGCCAATGATATCCAAGCTTTCCAGCAGTTCTATTAACTGTGGATAAAACCTCGTCTCGCCTTGGTGGCTGGGGTATTGCAAACGATGCGACTTGGCGAAGTAGAGACCACCTTGACGCTTCAGCTCTGCCGCTTGGCTGGATTCCAGCTGTATACCGTCTAGTACAAAATTCTTGCGTTGCAGGTAGATGCTTGAGATGCTTAGTCCAACTGCCAGAATCCGGCAACGTTCACGGTCGAACAGATTACGAGCTGCAGCAGGCATTGCCCCGTACTCATCCACAATCTGATCTTGCAGCCTGTTTAGAGTATCAAGGTCTTCTATTGCCGCCAGGCGTCGATAGTTCATCACCCGCTGGTCGGCTTCAGCCAGATATTCCTCCGGGAAGAAGCAAGGTTCAGGCAGCTCAACTCGGACTTCGGACTTCGGGCTGGAGGTGTTACCCAAAGTGTCAAAGTCGTGATCCTGCAAAGCCTCAGCCAGCTCGCCGGCTCGAGCCGCTCGGACAGCTTCATTGATCATCTGGGCGAAAAAGTCGAAGCCGACTGCAGCGATATTGCCACTCTGCTCGGCACCCAACAGGCTACCGGCTCCGCGGATCTCCAGGTCACGCATAGCTACTTTCATGCCACTACCGAGGTCTTGGAACTCATCGATGGCCGTCAGCCGCTCAATGGCTTCCGACGTCAACTGATTCTCTGCCGGGAACAAAAAGTAGGCGTAGGCTTGGGCATGCGAACGACCGACGCGGCCCTTCAACTGATAGAGTTGGGCCAGCCCGAGGCGCTGGGAATCCTCGATGATCAGCGTGTTGGTATGGGGGTTGTCCAAACCGCTTTCGATGATGGTTGTGGCGATCAGCACATCGAACTCTCGCGCGGCAAAGCGCTCCATGACATCTTCCAACTGCCGGCTGGCTAGCTTACCATGAGCAATGCCGACGCTGGCTTCCGGCGCAGCGGCAAACACACGTGCCTGAGCATCGTCGATCCGCTTCACACGATTGCTGACATAATAAACCTGCCCACCCCGCCCGATCTCATGGCGGATGGCAGCGCTGACTGTATCCTCGTCCCATTCGCTAACGCGGACACTGACTGGCGTGCGACTGACCGGAGGCGTGTTGATCAGGCTCATGTCGCGGACGCCGGACAAAGCCATCTGCATGGTTCGTGGAATCGGCGTAGCGCTTAAGGTCAGTACATCCACCTGTTCACGTAGGTTTTTTAATTGCTCTTTGTGCTGAACTCCGAAACGCTGCTCTTCGTCGATGATGATCAATCCCAGGTCGCGAGGATTTACATCTGCGGATAAGAGCCGGTGAGTACCAACCAGCATGTCCAATCGTCCGGTGGCCAAACGCTCCAAGATTCGCTTTTGCTCGGCCTCACTGC
>JAITUO010000011.1 GCA_031286245.1 Coriobacteriales bacterium | reverse complement strand
AGTGATATAGCGAATCAAGTTGGTGGTTTCCCGCAAGCCGATATATGAAGTCAAACCGTCGAAAGCCATCGGTAGGATCAATAAAGCCAGGCAGACGATCGCAGGTACGGCGGGTAAATTGCCTGGTACTGGTTTGTTAGCCCGCCTGAGCCAGGCAAACTGGATGGCTGCCGCTATCAGTGCTGCAGCAAATCCGATGTGGGTACCAGTATCACGGGCGCAAACAGCGAAATAGATGCCTCCAGCCTCCAGGCTGCGCTCTGGCAGTTGGTGGCAGAGGCCATATCCAAAAAGATAGATGAAGTCTTGCAAGGTCATGATAATAAGCTCACGCCAATTGGTTCACGATGGCAGATTCATAGCAACAAGCTCACATTGCAGATTCATAGTAACAAACCCACGATGGCTGGTTCATAGCAACAAGCTCACGATGGTTGATTCATATACATCAACCGGACGATCACGCCTGGCCTGCAGAGCTTAAGGCACGAGCGGCCATGCGGTTGTTGGTATTCAACCAGTCATTTACTGTCCCAACGTCATAACCATCGTCCGGATCAATGACCAAGGCATACATTTCTTCGGTTTCCAGTAGCTCAATTAAGGCATCAGTTAATTGGATCTCATTGCCAACACCAGGCTCAGTACTTCCTAGCAGCTCCATGACCTTCGGAGTCAATAAATAACGCCCGAAGACAGCCAGGTTGCTGGGTGGGTTGGACTGAGGTTTCTCAACCAGGCCAGTGATACGCCAAACCTGCGGTTCACCTTGTGACGCAAGACTTACGCCTGCAACGATGCCGAAGCGATAAGTCTCACTGTCCGGTACTGCCAGGACAGCGATCACGCAGGCATTTTCATGTGCCCTTGATACTGCTGTCATTTGCTGTAACATCTGATTACCAGGAACCAACACATCACCTAGAAGCACATAGAACAATTCATTCTGGTTTTCCCGCACCAGTTCAGAGGCGCAATACACTGCATGACCGAGGCCAAGTGGTTTTTCCTGGATCAAATAACTGACAGGCAGGCAACCGGCTGTACGTACCTCGGCAGCTAAATCTGACTTACCGGTGCTTTCCAGCAAACTGACCAATGCTTCGTCTGAAGAAAAATGCTCACGGATCGCTGGTTTGTTGTCATTTGTGATGATCACCACGGTATCGACATCAGCAGCCAACGCCTCTTCAACTACATATTGGATAGTCGGTTTATTGAGAACCGGAAGCATCTCTTTCGGGATGGCTTTAGTGGCAGGCAAGAAACGTGTACCGAGGCCTGCAGCAGGGATAATGGCTATCATCAATCACTCCAACCTGTTCTATCAATTCTTCAATATCAGGGTACGGACTGCTCTGTCAATAAAAAGCTACTCGAGTTGATTGATAATCGCATGCTCCACCAGCCAGAGGTTGACTTTGATACGCAACGCAGCTTCCTCCATCACATACATTCTGCCTGTCTGGAAAAAATCCATGTATGCCAGATCTTCATGACCGGGGGCCATACGAGCAAAAGCGTCTTGGACGTCTTCTGCCGTCACTTGCATGTCCAAATGGCGCGCCAGGGCATCCAGGGCAAAACCTTGCCGTAATACCTCATATGCCTGATTAGTAGTCTGTGTGGAGAAAACCTCAGGGCCTCCCTGCGAGTTTATGAACTCCTCCAAGGATCGTTCCTGGACATCAAGGTTGCGTTTTAGTGCTGACAATAAGTCGTTTTTTGTCAATTCTAAAATCTCTGCAGGGATATCACCTTCTAGCCGCTTGGCTAGTTCTGACGAGGCTGCATAGGCAATGTATTCCTCCTGCTCCATCTGCTTGAACTTCAATGCATTTTGGTAAAGCATCTCGCGTAACTCTGGAACAGTAGCAGTATTGGGGATATTCTCACTGACCCAGGTATCAGTGATGGCCGGAATCACTTTGGTCGCCGGATCGGGATTACCGTCTGCATCCTCTTGGTATGTGGCAAAACTATCAGCCAGCATCAGCATCTGCTCATCGATTTCGACATCGCTGACTGTTATCGGCAATATGTTTACTGTTACTGGGTCATAACTGGTCAGCTCAAAGCGTGGATTTAAGATCACTGAAGCTGTAAAGCTGACCGCCTCACCTTTAGATACATGAGGTGGCTCACCAATCAACTCTGGATTGAGCATCGTCTCCAGGTTTTCCTGCCCGATTGCCCTGCCAGCCAGATGCAAGGGTAGCTGGCTGTCCAGATAGGCCTGTAGGTAGTCACCACCAACTTTGGCGCGCACGGCAAACTCCAGATCGGGTGCTTCAGAAGGATCAACGGAGTTTTCAGAGGCACACTTGGCAATCAGGTAGGCTATTCCGGCAGCAGCATCTTCACTGGAGGCAGTGATTGTTAGAGTGACTCGTCCATCGGTTGGTTTACTGGTCTTGACTTTCATGTTGTTTTTGCCTCGTTTCTGGTAGGCCTGGGAGTAGACAGGAGCGTCGTAATCTTTCATTTATCATGATACATGGTTTTGGGCTATTGAAAGCATGCTACCAGACACGGGCTACAGTCACAGTACGAATCTCACTGACACCAGCTGCTTGCAGCACGGTTGCAGCAGCATCTAGTGTCGCTCCGGTCGTGAATACGTCATCGATAAGTATCAGTCTTTGTGGTAGGACAGAGTTGTCTTTAATTGTATTCGGCTTGATATTAAACAACCGGAAGGCATTCTCACGCCTCTCTGCCCGTGTCAAGACTCGCTGATCTGCCCGCCCCTGTTTGACCAGGAGATCAAATAATGGAATACCGGTCCGTGAGGCTAATTCATTTGCCAGCATCCCCATATGATCGAACCCTCTACGTTGGAGAGCGGTCCGGTCGGCTGGTATCCATGACAGGCCTGTGGCCCAACGTCGCCATTGGAGAGGTAATACCTGTGCCAACAGACTGGCTAGCTCCAGGGCCAGACGGCGTTCGTTGAAATCCTTGTATCCGGTGATGATTGCTTCAGCCCGATCATCGTAGATCAACATACTGATCGCCGAGCTAAAGGCAAACTCCTCCGGCCCATGGCGTGTAGTGCATTCCGTGCAGAGCGTGAGTCCGAATGGAGCACCACAGCGTGGACAGGCAGATTCCAAGTCGATATAAACCAGCTTTTGATAATCCTCATCACAGATAAGACTGCCGGGTTTCTCGCAGACCACACAGCGAGTAGGGTAAACCAGTTCCAGTAAACCTTCGATGATCGGGTGTTTTGGATTCATTGGGTGTTTTGGATTCATTGGATGTTTTGGATTCATTGAGTGTTTTGGATTACCAGCGATGATCAGGCTTCTATCTCAGACACCTGCGGGATAACTGAGGAAACCTGCAAGATAGTTGAGGAGACCTGCTCAGGGGGACAAACTCCCTGTTCAGTGATGATCGCTGTAACCAAGTCGGCTGGCGTAACATCAAACGCTGGATTATAAATCGGGACATCCGGTGGAGTAGTCATAAACCAGGCATCGAAACCATAGCTGCCACCCTTACGATAGATATTCATGCTATGGCCATTCTTGAAACTCAAATGACGGCTGCCGCTGGTAGTCAGAAGGTCGAATGCCTGTGTCACTGAGACATCGTCGGGCAAAATGACCCCACTGGCCGTGAAGCCAGCCAGTTCACGACGGTCTCTCTGCTCGATGGGGATTAAGCTGCCGTCAGCTAAGGTAAGATCAATAGTCGAAAGCGGGGCACAGACGTAAAACGGAATCTCGAAATGCCTTGCTGCAACAGCTAATGCCAGCGTACCGATTTTGTTCGCCACATCTCCGTTTGCACAAATCCTGTCGGCACCAACCAGTACTGCATCAACCCAGCCGGATTGCATGACAGTAGCTGCCATGCTGTCGGAAATCAGAGTACACGGTACTCCAGCAGCCATCATCTCCCAGGCTGTCAGACGGCCGCCTTGATTTAGTGGCCTGGTCTCATCCACCCAGACATGACTGACCAAGCCCTGATCGTAAGCGGTATAGATGACTCCACCGACTGTGCCAAAGTACGCTGTTGCCAGCGATCCGGCATTACAATGCGTCAATACACGAGCGCCAGGATTCAACAGAGCAGCACCGTTTTCCCCGATTGCCCGATTGACTGCCTCGTCCTCAGCCGCCATGGCCTGGGCGAAACTGACGATGTCGGCCTTCAATTCACTGAGAGACTTGCCAGTGGCAGCAGTCACATGAGCGTAGTTCCTCAGTCGGTTGGCTCCCCAAGCCAGATTGACCGCTGTCGGACGGGCTTGGCTGATACGCTCAGCAGCCTGGTCGATGCCCGTCAGCCATTCGGCGACTGTAGTGGCTGTCGATTCGTTTTCACTCCAGACAGCAATCGCCATGGCCGCTGCGACACCCAATGCCGGAGCTCCGCGTACCGCCAGAGTCTTAATTGCCATCTCAACGCCTTCGAGTTTCTGGCAGCACAATACGTCACCAACCAGCGGTAAGCGCGTCTGGTCAAGTAGAAAAACGCCGGCTAGACCATTGTCCGGGTCGCTGTCCCACCAGATACTTTTGGGGATTCGGCTGAGGTCGATTGCCATAAAGGTCCTTTCATTCATCTGGATAAAACCGGGTCTCCGGTCGCCGGTAGTTCATGTTTACAGCAGGCATTTGATACCTGCAAAACTCCTGGTCGCAAACACAGAGCGCCCGATGCAATGCTTCAACAGATCAAGCAGTACCGGATTGCCAGGAGGCCAGGTAGTGGCTTTGCTCGGCTGTCAGGTAATCAATATCGACTCCCAGGCTTTCCAGTTTCAAACGAGCTATCTCACTGTCAATGGCTTCCGGTATCTGATATACACCAGGGTTCAGGTTTGATGCTTGCTGCACCAGGTACTCGCTGGATAAAGCCTGGTTGGCAAAACTCATATCCATGACTTCAGCCGGGTGGCCTTCGGCGGCTGCCAGGTTGACCAACCGGCCTTCAGCCAGCAGAATCACACTGCGGCCATCAGCCAGGATGTATTCATCAACCAGCGGTTTTAGCTGGCGCTTCTTCATTGAGTTGGCTTCCAGCCAATCGATATCGATCTCTGCATTGAAATGGCCGGAGTTACAGAGTATGGCTCCGTCTTTCATCTGACGGAATGCTGACTCGTCAACCACCTTCAAGTTGCCAGTGACAGTCACCCAGACATCAGCATAGGCAGCGGCTGCAGCAGCCGGCATGACTCGATAACCGTCCATATGGGCTTCCAAAGCCTTGACCGGGTCGACTTCGCAGACAATCACCTTCATTCCCATGCCATTGCCACGCATGGCCAGACCACGGCCGCAGTAGCCATAACCGCTGACCACCAGTGTCCGGCCAGCCAACAGGCGATTGGTCGCACGGATGATACCGTCTAAGGTGGATTGACCGGTGCCGTAGCGGTTGTCAAAGAAATGCTTGGTCTTAGCGTCGTTGACTGCGATGATCGGGTAGGCCAAAGCTCCGTCAGCTGCCATGGCAGTCAGACGGATAACGCCAGTGGTAGTCTCTTCTGTGCCGCCGATGATGGTCGAGAGGTACTCCGGGCGATCAGCGTGCAATCGGCTGACCACATCGGCACCGTCATCCATCGTCAGGTTCGGACGATGCTCAATCGCTGCATCGATATGGCGGTAGTAGGTATCGGTATCCTCGCCACAGATAGCATAAACGCGT
>JAITUO010000001.1 GCA_031286245.1 Coriobacteriales bacterium | reverse complement strand
GCCAAACCACCGGCTGCCTGGGCCAACCAAGGCTCATCAGGGCAGCCAACCGACTTGCAACAGAAAGGAGTGACTAGATGGACGCTAAAGCAGCTCTTGCCGAGCGTATGGAGCTTTTTGACAACGCTTATGCCTTTAAGCATAACAAACGCGTACCGATGACTGCGAACTTCTTCACCTGGAAGTACCTGGACACCGGATATAACCTTAACGTCGCTCTGCGTGACTATGACATCTTGGAGAAAGTCAACCGGGAGTTTCATGAGACCTTCCTGTTTGATGCTTACTCGGACATGGGCGGACGCAATGCAATCCGCGTCAGCGATGCCTTGGGTGGTTATTTCCACCATGTCGATGAGTCTGGAGAGTTCGTACGAGCTGACGACCGCTGTTTGATCGAGGCTGATGAGTACAAGGATTATATTGCTGATCAAGTGGCTTTTAACTGGTCGAAAGCCTTCAAGCGTTATGTCAAACCTGGCCTGACCTTGGCTGAGTTAGGCAATGCGATGATGGAGTTTATGGCTTATGGCCAGTTCACCCAGAAGATGCAACAGATCTTCACAGAGGAGTACGGCACCCTCTGCACGATCCCGATGACAGCGATCGTCATGACGCCATTGGAAAACCTTTTCAATATGCTCAGAGGTATAAAAGGCGTCGCTTTGGATATTCGAAAGAACCGCTCAGAGCTACAGGAAATAATGGATTACATGTGGGCCACCCAATGTGAACCGGCGCTACAGAATGCCTTGTCGATCGACCCAACTGGTCTGGTTGCACCAGTCACAACTGTTTTCTTAGCACATAGCATCTTGAGTGTCAAACAATTCGAGGAGCTTTACTGGCCATACCTGAAACGGATCTTTGATGCTGCTCAGGCCGCTGACCGCCGTGTCTATATCTTCAGCGAAGCTGAGATGTTGAGATTTGCCGAATTCTTCGAAGACATCCCAAAAGGTACGCTTCTGATTCATCCCGAGCAAGATGACATCTTCGAGTTCCGTCGCCGCTTGCCGAATATCGCTATCGCCGGTGGAATGCCGACTCACCTGTTGGGACATGCCAGCGTCCAGGAATGCATCGATTATGCCAAGAAGCTGATTGACGAGCTGGGGGAGGGCTATGTCTTCAGTCAGGACAAAATGATGTCGTACCGTGATGACGCCAAGCATGAAAACCTCTTAGCTACGAACCAGTTCGTGCTGGAATATGCATACTAGGGAGGGCTTGTGATGAATGATAATGACACTGCAATTGATAAGAACAAAGAAGTAGATTTCAGCTACCCGGAAGGTTTCATGGAAGCTGCTGCCAGTTTGGACTTCCTGCCAGAAGAGATGCGCGTCCCGATGTTAATCGCTCTGTCTGGTACCAACCAATAGGCAAAGCGGGAAAGGAGGGCCCGCATGAACGGACAGAACATGCTGGCAGAACGTACGGTACTGTTTGAAAATGCCATGAACCACAGGCACAACAGCCGTGTGCCGATGTTCTCGAATTTCTGGACATGGAAATACCTGGATGGCGGTTACGACCTTTATCAGGTACTACATGACTATGATCTTTTGGAGAAAGCCAACCGAGAGTTCCATGAGCGTTATCAGTTTGACTGCTATATGGACATCGGCACCCGCAACCCTCTGCGTGTCAGTGATGCCTTCGGTGGTTTAATGCATCATGTTGATGCATCGGGAGAAGCCCTGGTTGTCGATGACCGTACGATCATGTATCCCGAAGAGTATCCGGAGTTGCGTGATGACCCCCAGGAATTTTACTGGACCAAGGCATTCCATCGCTATGTGAAGAACGGCCTGACACTGGCTGAATTTTCCAACGGGGTAAAGGAGTTCATGGATTTCGGGGCTTTTGTTGCCAGGATCGACAGTATCTTTCGCTTTGAGTATGGTGCATTCTCCGCTTCGCCACCTAACACATTCATCCGCTCACCCTTTGAGTTCATCTTCAGTTACCTCAGAGGGATGCGGGAGTCTGCCATGGATATCCACAAACATCAGACTGAGCTGATCGAGACTATGGACAGCATGTGGGAAACCATGTGTCTACCGGTACTGCAGCGAGCTATGACTGCCGATATGACTGGCAGCATCACTTCGGTAGGATTTGCATTTTTAGCAACCAGTATTTTGAGTCCCTCCCAGTTCGAAAAATTCTACTGGCGATACTTCAAGCAAGCCCTGGATATGGCAATGGCTAACAATAAGCGAGTCTTTGT
Organism: Coriobacteriales bacterium; assembly: GCA_031286245.1. Taxonomy (GTDB): domain Bacteria; phylum Actinomycetota; class Coriobacteriia; order Coriobacteriales; family UBA8131; genus WQXZ01. The sequence goes on along the minus strand of JAITUO010000001.1, from coordinate 3,138 downwards.
GTTCAGCGAGGAAGAGATGTTACGGTTTGCTGAGTTTTACGAAGACATCCCGAAGGGAGTCCTTTTTATCCACCCCGAACAGGATGATTTGATTGCATTTCGCAAGCGGCTACCGAATATCACTATAGCTGGGGGTATGCCGGCCAGCCTGTTGGGGTATGGTACCAGGCAGGAATGTATCGATTATGCGAAGCAATTGATCGATTGCCTCGGCGAAGGATATGTCTTCAGCACCGACAAGATGATGTCATATAGAAACGATGCCAAACGTGAGAACTTGCTGGCAGTCACAGATTTCGTGAGAGGGTATTCCTACTGACACTTAAAGACTTGAGTTAGTCGAAGGGGCTGGTACGATTAAACACAATGCCAGCCCCTTTGTTTTTGCAATTTACATCGCGAAATTCATCAAACCAAAAAATTCTGCTAGAAAACCGACGTAATGCGTGACAGTTTGGACCGTTTTGCTTCATAAAGGGTTTTCCATAATTTAGACTTGCAGGTAGATGCGTTGCACTAGAATTCCATATGTGTGAAATCCCCAAGGATTCATGCATTACGTCGATTTTCTAGCAAAACTTTTAGAATCCTCAGGATTTGTCTGTATTCTCGTACAAGACGAAGAGTCAGGAGATACGTTTGAAGCCATGGCTGATAAACCTCATAATAATTCATCCTATACAAAATCTTGTGTTATTGTTGGACAGTGACTACAATGTCTATTGGTTTTGTTAGATACCAGCTGTATCTTCGAGGATCACAAAACACAAAGAAAGGATGGACATGAGAAGGTTTATTTCAATCACGATGGTATTGGTGTTTGCGCTCAGTCTGGGACTGGTCGGTTGTGATGGCTCCACTGGAGACGGCTTGAAGATTGTCATCGTCACCAGCCCATCCGGCGTTGATGACGGTTCTTTCAATGAGGATAACTACAATGGCATCAAGGCATTTATCGCAGATCACCCAGGGGCATCTGTGAAGACTGTGCGCGAGATGAATGTCGATAATGCCCTGCCTGCGGTCGAGGCCGTGGTAGCCGATTACGATGTAATTGTCACCCCAGGCTTCCAGTTCGCAGGTATTTACGACATAGCTATCGCCAATCCTAATAAGTACTTCATTCTGGTCGATTGCTTCCCAACCGATGATAACCAGAATGTCCAGACTGCACCGAATATCTATGCCATGCAGTTTGCCGAACAGGAGAGTGGCTTTTTTGCAGGGATTGTGGCAGCCATGCAGACCCAGACTGGCAAAGTTGCCAGTGTCCACGGTATCGCTTATCCGTCCAATGTCAACTATCAATGGGGCTTTGAGAGCGGTGTTAACTATGCCAATAAGTATCTGAATACACAGGCGTCTGTGATCTCTCTGCCCAGCTACGCAGGTAAAGATGTTACCGGAGCGAATGTTGGCGGGAACTATGTCGGAAACTTCTCGGACGAAGCCACCGGTAAGATCGTCGGCGAGGCCTTGCTGGCTCAGGGTGTAGATATCATTTTTGTCGCAGCTGGAGCTTCGGGGAATGGTGTTTTTACTGCTGTCAAGGAAAACGGCAAAGCTTATGTAATTGGCTGTGATGTCGATCAATATGCCGAAGGCGCCAACGGTGCTGCCAATATCGTTTTGACCAGTGCCTTGAAAGTCATGGCTCCCAACGTCACGAAACAGCTCGCAGCCATCGAGGATGGCTCATTCAGAGGTGGTAACTTCACGCTTTCAGCCTCGACTGACTCGACCGGTTTTGTCAGCACTGATGGTCACCACCAGCTCACCGAGCAAACCTTGCGAGCCCTGGATGACACCTATACGTTGGTAAAGAACGGTAGCATCGTACCAGCAGCCAATTTCAACGGTTACTCACCGTTCAAGTTTCCTGGCTTTTAACTGGCACCCTATAGCATCAGCCAACTGACTGATTTTTGACACCATCCGGCTCCAGCAATATCGCATAAGCCGGATGGTGCCTGTTCTGATATCGTGTTTTCACATGTTTGATTAAGTCAGCCCATTGGAGGCGCATTTGCCGGAGACCATACTTGAGCTAAGGCATATCACCAAACAGTTCCCGGGTGTCATCGCAAATAACGATGTCTGCCTGGAGATATATCGTGGCGAAGTCTTTGCCTTGCTTGGCGAGAACGGTGCTGGGAAATCGACTTTAGCCAGTATCATCTTCGGCCTGTACAGCCCGGACTCTGGCGAGATCATCCTGCGTGGTGAGCCAGTCTCAATCGCTAACCCGGCTCAGACTGTCGAGCTGGATATCGGTATGGTGCATCAGCATTTTAAGCTGGTCAGCGATTACTCAGTGACAGAGAACATAATCCTTGGTAATGAACCGATCCGGCGTTTTTTTGGCCTGGCTCCAGCAATCGATTATCGGACTGCTGCCGCCCGTGTACAGCAGTTGATTGAAGAGTATGGTTTTGATCTAGACAGCGAAGCAGTCATAGAGGATTTGAATGTCTCCAGTCGGCAGCGTGTCGAGCTTTTAAAGATGTTATATCGAAATGCGGAGATCTTGATCTTCGATGAGCCGACTGCCATGCTGACACCACAGGAGACTGATCGCTTGCTGGAGATCATCAGACGGTTACGTTCAGCTGGCAAGACTATCGTTTTGATTTCCCATCAATTGGAGGAGATCAAGTCTGTAGCTGACCGCTGCGGCATTATGAACCATGGCCGTTTGATTGATATCTATGATGTCAAGACTACCTCCACTCAGTTGATGGCAAACCGAATGGTCGGTCGTGAATTGAATATGCAGATCGAAAAAAACCCACACCAATTCGGATCACCTATCTTAGAGATTAATGACCTGTCGGTCGTCGACAATCTGAAAGTCCGGCGTCTGACTGACATTAATCTGACTGTTCATGCTGGTGAGGTCTTTGCTTTAGCAGGAGTGTCTGGTAATGGCCAGATCGAGCTGGCTGATGCTCTGGCTGGATTGTTGCCACATAGTGGCCAGATAAAGATAAATGGCCAAGATATCTCACACTTTGGCGTTCGGAAACGCTATCAGCAGGGACTGGCGTATATACCCGAAGATCGCCAGGGAGTCGGGCTGATACTGGATTTCTCAGTCGCCGAAAACCTGATATCAAAAAGCTATTATCAGCCGCCATT
>JAITUO010000188.1 GCA_031286245.1 Coriobacteriales bacterium | reverse complement strand
GGTTGCTGGAGCGCCACCGCGAACTGCCACACCAGCAGTGGCTCCTTCTGGATGAATCAGCACGGTGCAGCCTGTGCCTGCTTCGATGGATTCATAATTACCGAAATAAAAACCTTTGGGCATGCGGGCTTCTGCTCCGCTGGCCAGATTGTATGTTTCAATCATCTGCCGACTCCTTTCAGAAACGCTGTTGCCAGGCTCAAAGCTGTATCGATGTCGTTTTTGTGTAAATCTGCCATTTTTGTGGGTAAGCCATGCTCGCCCGGATCAAGTGATTTCTCAATACGATGGTGCATCCAGACGACATCACGCCATTCGCCGAACTTGTATCCAGTCGCAGTATGTATACCGATCTCAGTGAAGCCAAAATGCCGATGCAAGGCGATACTGGCTTCATTCGGGATGGTGATCACTGCATAGAGGTTGACAAAACCTTGCACTCGCAGAATTTGCAACAGAGCCGAGTACAAAGCAGTTGCTATCCCACGGCGGTGGTAGCGCCCATCCAGATAAATGGACAATTCAGCATTCCAACGGTAGGCTTCAGCCGGACGTACCTCGTTGGCGTAGGCAAAGCCAATAACCAGGTCGTTACAGCTACAGACCAGATAAGGGTAGCGCTTCTGGATCTGTATCATCTTAGTCTCGATTTCCTCACTCGAGGGTACTGAAGACACAAAGGTCAGAGCAGTATCTCGTACGTAAGGTTCATAGATATCCAGTATTGCCTGCGAGTCTGTCGGTAATGCCAGACGGACTTCGTAAACTTCATTGGATTCATTAGACTCAGTTTTGCTCATAAACACCTCCTGAAGCGGAATTATAGACGAACAAGGCTACAGCCGGTACGGAACGCTTAAACCACAACCTCAACGTTGAAAATAGGCCCGGCTACAACCGGTAGAACAGCCGGTACGGAATGCTTAAACCACAACCTCAACGTTGAAAATAAGCGACAGTCTCAACGTGATAACTTTGTGGGAAAAGGTCAAAAGGGTAAGCAGCGATCAGTTGAAAACCGGCCATGGCCAGTCGCGCACTGTCCCGAGCGAGAGTCTGTGGATCGCAGGAGACATAGACCAATTCATGCAGCGAAGCCTTTGATAAACCAGCCAAGGTATCAGCTTGCAGTCCTGAGCGAGGAGGATCAATCACAGCAATATCAGCAGAGGTAAGTTGATCAGAGTCCTGAAAGGCTCGTGCCACGTCACCAGAGATCAGCCCGACCTGGCTATCCAGGCCAGTTGCTCTACAGTTACGGTGAAAATCACGGATCGCTGATCCGGCTATCTCAACCGCTGTCACCTGGCCGCCTGCCAAAGCCATGGGCAGGCTGAAACTGCCAACTCCACTGTACAGATCCCAGATCCGTTTACCTGCTGGAGCAACCAGATCCAGCACTTTAGCCACCATAGTCTCGGCTACTTCGGTATTGACCTGGAAAAAGGACGGAGCAGAGACCATGAATCGGACACCAGCCATATGCTCTGTCCAATGTCCACGTCCGGACAGTACCTCAGTCTTGATGACTTGACGTTTGCTGTTGTTTTCTCTGGTTAAGACTCTGACCAGGGAGCTTGCTGGTAAAATCTCACCCAGAAGCTGGGTCAGGAAGCCGCGCCTGGCACCAGTTGGAGTACTCCATAATGCCAGCTCACTTTGATTGGTACGGATTGAGTTGCGAATACCAATTCGGTATGGCCAGACTTTGTCTTTTCCGAAAGCATAACTCAAGCTGCCGGCTAAAGACCCAGGTATACCCGCCAAGTTTTCAGGCAAAAGCGGACAATTGTTGATTGCCACCAACTGCTGGCTGCCCTGGTGATACATGCCCAGCTTGAGGCGACCATCATCAGAGAATAGCGTGAACTCCATCTTGTTGCGATAATGCCAGGCATTGGGAGATGCATGGACTTCCGATACCAGATTGTCTGCAGTCTCAATGTGTCCAATCCGCAGTAGTGCATCGACGACAAAACGGCGCTTCCAAGCCAGTTGAACAGGATAAGCCAGACATTGCCAGGGGCAGCCACCACATGTCGGGGCATGCTGGCATGCCGCTGGTAGACGCTCACCGGACTTCTCCACAAATCTTATTAGCTGCGCATCAACATAATTCCCTTTATCATTGATAATCTCGACTACCAGACGGTCGCCGGGTAGTCCTCCGGCAACGAAGGCAACTTTTCCATCCGCCAGATGGCTGAGTCCCAGTCCGGTATATGCCAGTGCTGATATCGATACTTCATGCTGCATTGTGTTATAAGTGTAGCAGCCTGTTTAAAGGTAGGCCAATGAGGGAAACATGTGAAGGGAGAGTCATGTCAGTGACCATTAATCTAATGAATTGTACCGGCTGTGGCGATTGCCTGTCGGAATGCCCATTGGAACTGCTGACCTTGGTCGACAGCAAGGTTTTTCAGGCTGAACCCGAAGAATGTGTAGAATGTGGGCGCTGTGCTGACACCTGCGAACATCAGACCTTATGCGTCGAGTCAGCACACCCGACTGCGTACACTCACGTTTGGTCTGACTAGCCGATAGAAATGCCTTAGCGCTTTTGACAGGCATTTCCTGGGAATTTCGGAGTTTCTGGCCAAAAAAGGCTGCTATGTATAGTTTTCTATTAGTTTCACACCTATGGATTTTTGGCTCAACCCATCTACCAGCACGTTTAAATTGTGGAGAAAACCGGATCGTGCCAAACCGGCCAAACAGCCATACATGAGAGCTGATTTCCGGCAAAAACTCCGAAATTCCCAGGATTGCCGATTTATAGGCTATATAAACACATAGAAGTCAAGTAAAAAGCAAGAACCAACTAATTCCAAACCAAAAACTACTGCACAAAACAAAGCCAATCTGAAGTTTGTATAAGAGTAGGAACAAATGCAGCCTGAGTGACCATCCGTCAACCTCAGCAGTCATCGTACAAAAACTGCCTGCAAGTATTGTAGAATCTATAAAAGCGGCTAGACCGCCCTTTTGTTGTGCCCTCTTAGCTCAGGGGATAGAGCGTCTGCCTCCGGAGCAGAAGGCCGTAGGTTCGAATCCTATAGGGGGCACCACGAAATTAGTGAGATCTAACGCCACAAAATGGTGAGGGCAACGTACTGGCAGACCAGACAGGAGCAACCATGGCACTATATACCCCCGTGTATCAACCGACTGGTGATGAGACAGCAGTGTTTAAGACCACTAAGGGAGAAATCCGGGTCAAATTAGCAGGCAAAGACGCGCCAATCCATGTCGGCAACTTCGTAGAGTTGGCGCAGGCTGGTTTCTATGACAATCTGAAGTTTCATCGTTATGAGCCTGGTTTCGTCATTCAGGGCGGCTGTCCACATACCCGCGACCTAAGCCCTGCTGAAGTGGCTGGAGGTGGTGGTTATCCGCCTCCTGGGACTGGTGGACCAGGTTACTCCATCAAAGGTGAATGGCTGACCAACCCTAACAACCATCACGCAGATGGCACCTTGGCTATGGCTCGATCAGGAGATCCAGATTCAGCAGGCTCGCAGTTCTACTTCTGCCTGGGGCCACAGTCATTCTTGGACGGTAATTATACTGTCTTTGGCAATCCGGCCGATGATGAGTCCTTGGCTGTTATCCACAGCTTGGTTATCGGCGATACCATCATTGCAGTAGAGATTTCATAAATCGGATGCGGCGAAGGGTAAACTTGTGAACAGCAACCACTACACCAACGCTACCATTGCATATAATTCCGGGGATTATATCAAAGCTCTGGAGGGGTTCTATAATTGTCTGACTAACGACTCAGCTTCTTTTGAGTTAGGTGACGCAGGGCTGGTCTATCATCGTTTAGGCAACTGCCTGGTCAAGGTCGGGCGCTACGAGGAAGCAGTCTCGGTTTATCGTAAATCCCTCGAAGATGATTACTATCTGGAACACGGTTCGCTTCACGTCAACTTGGGGACGGCTTTCTCAGCCCTGGGAAAACATGATGAGGCTATCGACGAGTTCAATCTGGCGCTGGAAGATACTGAATACACAACTCCCTACCGTGCCTGGATGGGGCTCGGCAATGCTTTATCCAAACTAGGCAGGATTGTTGAAGCTGGTACTGCCTACCGGACTGCCGCGCTGGATCCCAGTAACCCCAATCCGGTGAAAGCCCTGATGAACTTGGGAGCATCCTTTTCAGCACTCGATCGACCAGGCGATGCTGTCGAGGCTTATCTGGCGATATTAGATTTCCGTGTTACGGGCAACACCTTGAACCGCACTTACGAACGGCTGGCAAATGCCTATTTCGCTGACGGCCAATATGCCAATGCCATCCAAGCTTTTGCTGATGCCCAATTGGGGGGAAACTATCAACTCTCGGATCGTTCTCTCACACAAATGGCTCAAGCTCGCCTGGCTATCACCGCACCGGACGGGAAATCAGGGATCGCTACAAACGCTTTTGTCGGAGCCCACGCTACGTCCAGTTTGGAAGACTCCAGTAGCCTGCAACCATTGGACACCGAGATCTCCGGCCCGTTTGGCTTTGGCATCGACCAACCTTCTCTGGAAGATATCGATTTCTTTACTGCCTCGGATGCTGAGTTGATTGCTGCCGGTAAACGACAATACCGGCGTGAGGCAAAGCTACGGCATACCGGTTTGAAGGTATTCTTCGGTATTCTGGTAGCTATTGTCATCGTGTTCGGCGCAGCGATCTACCTTTTCGTCCAGGGCTATGGGATACCGACCCAACAAACACAGATCAATGGTTTCTTCGATGATCATTACTATGGTCGACCAGTTGATCAGTATTGGGTTGAAGCCGCACAGGAAGATCCTTTGGCCTTCGCTCGCATGATACAGGCAGTGGCGTTAGTAGATTCCAGAGCAGTGACCATCCGCAGCCTTGAGCATTCTATCTCTGAGTCTGAAGCTATCATCGACGTCAGGCTGGCTGATAATGGTATCGTGCATTACCGGGTAAGCCTGGTTCGCGACAGTATCGGTTGGAAGATCAACGGCATTGAGATGATTTTTGGCTCCACCGACCAATAGGAGGCTTTGTGGTTGAAAAGACCTTTTGCATGTTAAAACCCGATGCTGTGGCTAATGGACACATCGGTGAGATCATCAACCGTTTCGAACGAGTCGGCTTAGCTGTCGAGCGGCTGGAAATGTCGATAGTCTCACCTGAGCAGGCTGCAGCAAACTACGCTGAACATCAGGGCAAGCCTTTCTACGACGGCTTGATCAGTTACATTACCTCAGGGCCGGTAGTGAAAATGATTATTACCGGGACTGATGCTGTACGGATCTGCCGCAAACTGATGGGGGCTACTGATCCATTGGAAGCAACACCTGGTACGATCCGAGGTGACTTCGGGCTGACAATGGATGCCAATGTCATCCATGGATCAGATTCATTGCAATCAGCTGCTCGAGAGATCGCTATCTTTTTTCAAGAATGATTACAGATTGCAAACAACCAACAGCGAACATGCTGGTTAAAGCGCATATGATACAATAGCTCGGATGTGCAGCAAAAAGACAGGTGGAGCCTGCACGGGAGCTGTCCTGCCGAAAATATGAGCAGAAAGAAAGCTAATGTCAATTTTTGACAACCTCTTTAATCAATGGGGCTCGGATATGGCCATCGACCTGGGAACCGCGAATACTCTGGTTGCCATCCCAGGCGAGGGCATCGTCTTGAATGAGCCATCTGTCGTGGCTATCGATACTGAAGCTAACCGTGTACTGTCAGTGGGTACTGAAGCTCGTGAGATGATTGGTCGAAACCCCGGCAATATATCAGTTGAAAAACCGCTGTCCGATGGTGTGATTGCTGATTACGATGTTACTGAGGCCATGTTGTCCTATTTCATCCAAAAAGCCAGCCCACGTACGCGGTTTTGGCAGCCCAAACCGCGTATTGTCATCTGTATACCTTGTGGTGTGACTTCTGTGGAGAAGCGCGCTGTCTTTGAAGCTACCATCCAAGCCGGAGCACGTCAGGCTTTCCTGATCGAGGAGCCGATGGCTGCGGCAATCGGTGCTGGCCTGCCAGTCGAAGAACCGACTGGATCAATGGTTGTCGACATCGGTGGCGGTACTACCGAGATCGCTGTTATCTCACTGGGTGGTATCGTCACATCGAATTCCATCCGGGTAGCTGGTAATGAATTCGATGAAGCTGTGGCTCGACATATCCGCGAGGTTTATGGTTTGAATATCGGTGTTCGGACTGCTGAGGATATCAAGATCGCCATCGGCAGTGCCATCCCAATTTCTACTGGTGAGCTGGACATGGAGATCTCGGGACGCGATCTTTCTACGAATCTGCCGCGTAGCGAAGTTATCCAATCTGAAGACGTTCGTGAAGGTCTAAGAGGCCCTTTGCAGGATATATTGATTGCCATTAAAGAAACCTTTCTGGAGACAGATCCAGATCTGGCTGGCGATATCATTCGCAATGGCGTTTTACTGACAGGTGGCGGCGGTATGTTGAAAATGCTTGATACTTACCTGACCAACGAGCTGGAGGTGCCCGTCTACGCCTCCGACACCGCTTTTACAAATGTCGTAGTGGGCTGTGTACGGGCCCTGGAAAACCCACAGGCATTGCAACGTTCTTATACCCAGCGCTAGTCAAAGGGTGCTGAATGGCGCTCTCAGATAGACAAGCCCGGCGTCCCTCTGCCACATTGGTCCTGATTGCCTGCTGCCTGCTCTCGATCGTTTCCATGACCGTCTGGGTGAATGAAGGCAATAATGGGTACTTGCACAAGGCACGCGATATGGCCTCTTTAGTGACCGCACCTCTCCAGGAAGCCGGCAATGCGCTGACTTCTCCTTTGAGAGCTGTCAGTCGATGGTTTGGCAGCAATGACCTGACCGCAGAAGAGATTCAAGCAATTGTGGATGAGAACGTGCGTCTGCGTTCTGATAACATCCGTCTACAGGAGGTTGAACAGGAAGCTAAACGCCTGCGTTTTTTGGTGGATATCCAGGATGCCTATGGTTTGGATATGGTTGGCGCCCGGGTGATTGGCCGCAGCGCTGACTCCTGGAACCAAACAATCACAATTAATAAAGGAACCAATGCCGGAGTCCGGGTGGGCATGCCGGTAATGAGCATCAACGGCCTGATCGGCCAGATTGAGAGTGCTGGCCCGACCAGTTCAGAGATTCGTTTGATCACCGACCAACGCAGTGGGGTAGCAGTCTTTTTACAGGCTACCCGGGCTGAAGGCATTCTGGAAGGCTCAGCTGATGGTACTTTGTACCTACGCTATATAGCAATGGATTACGAGGTCGTGCTCGGCGCGACAGTCGTGACCAGCGGAGCAGGTGGCGTCTATCCAAAAGGTATTCCAATCGGTACGGTGCAGAAGGTCGATTATCTATCGTCTGATATTTATCAGACGATTGTCATCCAGCCTCTGGGACAACCAACCAGTTACGAAGAAGTCTTGGTGATCACTGGCAGTGAATCGGAAGTCGGAACAGGTAGTGCTGGCAATACCAAGCAGCTTGATTCTCAACCAGAAAACCTGCCGGAAAGCAGCCTGCAATGACGCAGCGGACAAATCCTTTAATTACAGCTGTCTTGATGGTGTTGGTATTCATCCTGCAAGTAGCCTTGCTACCGAATCTGGCCATCGGTGAAGTCGTAGCTGAAATCAGTTTATGCTTTGCTATTGCCAATGCCATGCGGGTCTCGCAAGGCACAGCAACTGCCTGCGGTTTTATCCTCGGATTGTCAATCGATCTAGCAGTTGGCTCTCCATTGGGGATCAGGGCGATGAGTTACTGCTTGGTAGCCTATGCGGTCAGTCCGATAGCCTCGATGACAATCCTGGAAGGACTGGTTGCCCGCTATCTGGCTATGATCGGTATGATCTTCGTCGGAGAGTTGATTATTGCCTTACTGGTTTCGATCATCAGTGTCGATATCAATTTAGGTTTTTCGATTATCACCAGAGTGATTCCCGGCTGGTTGTTTGATTCGGTGCTCTGCCTGTTGTTTTTGCCGCTTGTCAGACTGAAGGAGACCACTGGCATGATTGGTTTCGGAAAAGCCAAATCAACAAAATCATTGAAGGAGAGCCTGCCGCCATTATGAGTCGTTTGTCAAGGATCATTTTATGAGGCCAGAAGCGATTTCGGTAGTCATTGGAGCAGTAACCTTTGTAGTTGCCATACTGGTTATCTTGCTTATTCTGGATATTCGCAGCCGCCGGCAAAAAGACATCGTTGTCCATCGTAGTTTCGGCTATGTAGCTGGGCCTTCTGGAAGCGCTAACATCGATATCCCAAAGGAAGAACTGGCAACCGAACCTGTCCAGGAGAAGAATCGTTGGCGTTTTTATCTGTTCGGGTTTTTGGCTGCTGGTGTATTTGGCACGCTTTTATCCAAACTATGGTCATTGCAATTGTTGTCTGGCGATACCTATTTACGTATGGCTGACGAATACCGTCGTGA
>JAITUO010000056.1 GCA_031286245.1 Coriobacteriales bacterium | reverse complement strand
TTTGTACCAAAAGTGGACTTGTGTAGTGGGTTTTACCGCGTAAACGCCTAAATACAATGGAATTCAATTGTATTTAGGCGTTTATCCACTACACAAGTCCACTTTTGGGCCATTTTTTTGAGAATTGACTGTTTACGTGCCTTAGCGAAGCTTAGCTGAGAAGATCGGGGCTCCTATTGTGGCTGCTATTGTGGATGGGGTAGCTAAGGGCGGCTAACGGGCAGCCAACAGGCTGCCAAGACTGCCAAGATTGCCAACGTAGCAATGTGCAGCCAAGATGGTTGGATTGGTAATCATCGCCAATCCAGAGACAATCAATGAGTTTGGTATCTTCTTACCAGGAAAACCTGGATGAGTTTTGCATAGGTAGCGTTTACCATGTAAGGAGAAAACCGAGGTCGTCTGACTTACGGGCTTATCCCTATGAAAATGATTCAGGCCTGATTAGCCAGCCAACATAAACTATAATCGACTCTCAATAAACGAGGGTGTCACTGAGTCCATTCATTTGATTACATAGCTAGTTGGCCAGCATTAAAGACTACTGAATGCAGAAAGGATGCAAAATGGCAGCGATAACAGAAGTTGACTACATCTGGAAGAACGGCAAACTCCTGCCCTGGGCGGAAGCGACCACGCATGTTTTGGCTCACGCCCTGCATTATGGCACGGCGGTTTTTGAGGGCATTCGTTGTTACAAGACCGATTCATCACCTGCGGTTTTTCGTCTGCGCGAGCATATGCAGCGGTTGGTTGATAGCGGCAGAATGATAATGATGGAGGTTCCGTACAGTGCTGACGAGTTGACCGAGGCAGCACTGCAGACGATACGCGCCAATCAGCTGGAGGAATGCTATATCCGTCCATTGGCTTATCGTGGTTATGGGGCAATCGGTGTTAATCCGACAGCGGCTCCGGTCGATGTGATAATTGCTGTCTGGCCCTGGGGAGATTACTTGGGCGATGCCGCAATCAAAGAGGGTGTCAGTGTCGCTATCAGTTCCTGGCGGCAGCGTAGCATCAATGCTTTGCCAGGAGCGGTGAAATCGTCAGCGTCTTATTTGAACTCAGGACTGGCTAATATCGAGGCGGTTGGGCATGGTTATGCCGAGGCTGTGCTGCTTAATGAGAACGGCATGGTGGCAGAAGGCTCTGGTGAGAATATCTTCATCGTCAAACGTGGCGTTATCTCGACTCCGCCGTTATCGGACGGAATCTTAGAAGGACTGACCCGCGATTCAATCATCCAGATCGCCCGCGACTTGGGTTATCAGGTACAAGAGCGTTCGATGGCTCGCACTGAGTTGTATTCTGCCGATGAGGTGTTCTTTACGGGTACGGCGGCCGAGTTGACTCCCATCAATTCTGTGGATAAAAGGCAGATTGGACCGCCAGGTCCGATCACTTTAGAGCTACAGGCGCGCTTTTTCGATATTGCTAAAGGGCGGGTGCCAGAGTATGAGCACTGGCTCGACCGAGTCTGAAGCTGGTGCGCTGCCGGTGAGCGAACCTGAAGCTGGTGCGTTGCTTGTGAACGATCCTGAAGCTGGTGCACTGACGGTGAGCGAGTGCGGATCAGCTGATAATCTTATAGGTCAACGCCGGTTGACCTTACTTGACACGACTCTACGCGATGGAGAACAACGCGCCGGTGTGGCTTTGACCTTGAAGGATAAACTAGGTATCGTCCGCCGTCTGGACGAAATTGGTATCCACTACATCGAGGCCGGTTATCCTGCCAGTAATGATCGTGATCGCGAGCTTTTCGAACACTTGGCAGCTGAGCCACTGGCAAATTCCACAGTCGTAGCTTTTGGTTCGACCCGCCACAAAAACACCTCAGTTGAGCAGGACCCAGGCTTAGCAGCTTTAGCTGCTTGCCCTGCCTCGGTAGTTTCGATCGTCGGTAAGGCTTCTGTCGATCATGTGGAGAAGGTCTTGGAAACTACTTTGGATGAAAACTTGGCGATGGTTGCAGATACCATTGGTTTTCTTGTTAAGTCTGGTAAGCGAGTATTCTTCGACGCAGAACACTATTTCGATGGCTATCTGGATAATCCCCAGTACGCTATCCAAGTACTGCTGACAGCAGTTACGGCTGGTACTGAGCTTTTGGTGTTATGTGATACCAACGGCGGCATGCTACCTCATCAGGTCTTTGAGATTTGCTTAACCACCCGCCAGGTTTTATTCGATGCTCTAGGAGAGGATCGAATGGTCGACATCGGAATCCATTGCCACAACGACAGTGGGGTTGCTGTTGCCAACAGCTTGGAAGCTGTCAGAGCAGGATGTGTTCAAGCTCAAGGCACAATCAATGGTTATGGTGAACGTGTTGGCAATGCTGACATCTTAATCATTTTGGCGGACCTGCAGCTGAAGATGGGTTACCAACTGGTCAGTGACCAACAACTAGCCAGGTTGACCGAACTCACCCACTCGATAGCAGCAATCATGAATATCGCTGTCGATGCCCATCAACCTTACAGTGGCTCGAATGCGTTTGCTCACAAAGCCGGGTTGCATTCGGCATCGATTACCCGCCACAAACCCAGCTACGAGCATGTTGATCCTCTAGTTGTTGGCAACTTCTCTCGGATTGTAATCAGCGAGCTGTCTGGCCGTTCGGCTCTGGCCCAAAAAGCCAACGAACTGGGTATTGAACTACCAGGTTCCAGTTCTGACCTGGCTGATCTCTTGAACAAGGTCAAGGAAAGAGAAGGCAAAGGCTTCTCATATGAAGTAGCAGAAGCGTCTCTGGCTCTTTTTTTGGCTGACTTGACTGGTCGAGCGGAGAAGTGTTTCGAACTGGAATCCTTCCGGGTGCTTACTGAAAAGCATGAGGATGGACGAGCAATCAGCGAAGCCACCATCAAATTATCGGTTGCTGGAGAACGTGTTGTGACAACAGGAGAGGGAGTCGGGCCTGTCAATGCGTTGGATGCCGCCTTGCGGATGGCGATAACCCGGTTTTATCCCGAAGTGAAAAACTTTGAGCTGACAGATTACAAGGTGCGTGTGTTAGATGAGAGTACCGGTACCAGTGCTGTGACACGGGTGCTGATTGACACCAGCGATGGCTCACGCAGTTGGGGAACGGTCGGCGTCAGTGAGAATATCATCGAGGCGTCGTGGG
>JAITUO010000015.1 GCA_031286245.1 Coriobacteriales bacterium | reverse complement strand
TAGCCCTCGTATTTATGTAGATTCATTCAAAGCTAATGAGTTTTATACTCAGAAAGTCTTTGATCTGGTACTGAAGCAGAGCAAGGAATTGCTCAAGAAAGAAATCAATGAAATAATTCACAAGGAGTCGCTAGACACCTTAAACGACAATCCTGTATGAACAGTTTGTAAGCCATTGGTACATTGGAGAAACGTATGAAGAAAAAGACAACGCTAGAGCAAGATAAACTCATACTGAAGAGTTTTCTTGAAAACTCAATACCCCTATATATCAAGGAAGAGAGATTCGGCGAGTGGGAGCTGATGGAGTTCTACGAAGAGCTCTTTAACAATTCGCATGATGTTCTGAGTAATATTGCAATAGATACAACAGCAAACTCATTCGGGACTGGCAAAACGTTCATTTTCAACAAAGAATACCAGTCACATATGATGGATATCTCGAATAAGACTGATGATGTGGATTTGAAGATACACTGCTACCTGAGCTTGGCAGTGTTATGGGTGTTAAAAAAGTACACAAAATGAAGTATGAGAAAACCATTGAATATTCACATAGCCTAAAGAAAAGTCAAGATGAAAGACTTTATCCCTCACCAAGTCGTTGACTACTATAATCCGGTCTCGTTAATAGAAGGCGATACCATAGTTTCAGAAGGTAATCTAAGCTGCCTGTGTTCATGTACGAGTTTTACAGTTCAACACTGGGGAGAAACTCGCAAAGGAATACTTGGTCAGGTAGAACTGATAGCTACAGGCGAAAATGGTGTTGGTATGAGTCTGTCTTGCCAGAAGTGTGGGACGAGTCTAACGCTCTTTGACAGTGAAACAGATGGATACGATGTGGTGGTTAGGGGAGTTACTTCTTCAACAAAGAACACATTGAAAAAACTAGAAACTCTTTCGTGTCCTAAGTGCTTTAACAAGCAATTCCACGTAAAAGTAAAGTATGAGCATTTGCCCAAAACGGAAACGGATGTAGTCGGTTTACTGGACAGTAAAAACGCCTTTCAATGGATATGGGTTAGCTTGGAATGCAATTCATGTTCCAAGAAGTTCAGGAATTTCATTGATCACGAAACAGGTTAGAGTTGGAAGCACGAACCTGTTAATAATTGAAGCTATTCTGAGTGGAAATCAACAGTAAGGTATTGTTATTGATCATCAACCACCAGAGTCAGTATTCTTGATATAGGAAGTCGAGAGGGCAACAGCAGCGATCAGGAAACCGAATGCTAACAATAAAGAAACTACTAGCACTTCTTTTAATCATCACAAACTTATACTTGCCCTTATCTTGTGGACAATGGGTATATATGAAAATCGACACTGTGAGTATCAAGCTACCTGACGGTATAACAGACGCGTTCGACAACACGACAATCGAGCAGATCGAATGGTATCTGGCTTCAGCTAATGACTGGGATTTCAAAAAGACAACAGACAAGTTTGTGGCTGTCAAGAATACTGTAGAGCCTGTTTATCAACCATTCGTCCAGATATCGGTGTTTAGCCGAGGTTTCTTTGACAATGGAGCACAATACGAATCAACACAAATCATTGAAGCCGATACTTTGGAAACCTTAGATATCGATGTTTACAGGCACCCCAAGCACACAAATGGATCGGTAGGTTCAGACAGGTTCTATTCCAGTATCACGATCAGATTCACTGACGAGTTCTACATTCGACTAAATGAGTACTCCTATGACATGGAACGCGGTCTGACCATCGAAGCGATCCAAGAGGTATTCATGCTGTTCGACAGCCCATCTGTCCAGAAAGCAAGGCTGTTATTGAACGGTTCCATTAACCAAGGGATCGATTCATTAAGTATCACAAGGAATAGTTATGGGACCAGTGATATCTCAGGTTATGTCCATTTAGATAAGAAAGGTACGTGTTGGATAAGGGTTGTTGATGCCGCAACGAGCAGGATCTACTATGACCAGCAATCCGACGATCAAAGTGAATTCTTCATTGGTTGGAGCGATGAAGAGAATGACCACTTCAGCTTTTTCCAGAGGCTGACTATCAAAAGAAAAACCGATGCTCCAGAGAGTGCCGATGTGGTCGTCCAGTTGTGGGTAGACGATGAAGATGGCAAAAGGTGCGTATCAACCACAAACACAAACCTGACATTTTGGAGGCGATAAACCCACAATAATCACATACAAAAACCAATCTACAGACCGAGAATTCTAGAGAAAAAATGTATAATCATACCCAAATCATAGCTTGCACATGAGAATGCTATCGATATAACTCTATTTACTTGGGAAGTTGTAAATTGCTATCCATAGTAACCATATGAAGACAAGTGCTCGTCTTTGCTGACATTACCCCCCTTTGGTAACAAGTAGTTCCGAACTATATAGTAAACGATATTATATGGGCTATAATATCATCACCATGACCACTGAGAGCAGGAAAGGGAGGTTAGTTATGGTAAAACACTCTGCAAAGAAAAAGGTAATATCGGTGTTGCTGTCTATGCTGATCGCATTCTCGATGGTAGGTCCAGCATTCGCAGCACAAAAGATCTCGAACCCAGACACACGTGGCGGCATTGACGGCATTGATTCGGACCCGAATATCGGTGTGCATAACAGCTACGCATGGTGCAGCCAAGTATTCCAGCAGGCTGATGCAGACTATCTTTGGGTCGGTATGAACCGGGATCTTGGCGCTGTATTGTTTGGTGCCTCGGGGTCAGAACTGCCACTGGAATTATTCGGCATACCAGCTGCCAGCCCAGATATGGCGGGTAAAATCTACAGGCAGCGGGCCTCTGATTCCGATGCTGAATGGGAGTTCATCTACGAAAACCCAGGGATCAGTGGTTATCGCAAAATGATTATCTTCAACGACGATCTATATGTGTTGGCAGGTTTATCCAACAGACGTAGCCTGACGATGGACTATTCGATCATTTTGCGTTTTTCGAAAGACTTTGTCTTAGGTGACACTCCAGAAATCGTCTTCTGGGAAAATGTCACAGGCACGACAACTGAGTATTTCCGCTCTGCTGCTGTCTTGGACGGGAAGCTATATATCGGAACATTCGATTCCAAGATATATGTTACTGATGGACAGAACCTGACGAACCTGACTCCAAATTCCGGGCCTAAAAACACCGGCTGGTCATATGCGATGTATCTGCCGGATTATGGTATTCCAACCGGAGGAGCAGTATGGGATCTCCTGGCCTTCAATGGCTCAGTGTATGCTTTCATCGCGTTCGCAGACAACTATGCGGGAAGCTCAGGTTTCGGCGTGTATAAGATCACCCCGAATAGTGGTGGGTATAATCTACAGAAGATCGTGGGTGACTCCACAGCCTTATATCCATATGGCATGGGTATTACGAAAAACATGACCGCGTCCGGTTTCTTATCCACATCATTTGGTGAAGATTATGTTTATGTCTCGACTTTTGCTAATGGCCCAGCATTCCTGGTCAACATGGCAATAGGCAATTATGAACAGGCGTTCATCAACCTGTTCTGCCCAGCCCAGATATACCGGTTTGATACGCAAGACCGTTGGGAGGTTGTTGTCGGTGACACCTCCGGGCCAAACATTGCTGTCGATCAATCCGGAGCTGCTTTGCCATTTGTCGGCAATCAGCGTGCCGGGTTCTTCCCCCAGGATGACAAGTATCAAAACGTGTCGTTCAATCAGTACGTCTGGTGGATGACCGAACATGATGGCAAGCTTTATGCGTCTACCTGGGACATGGGTGTCTTCAAGCAGTACTACGGTTTGCTGAGCCTCTATGTCTTTAATGACGTTACAGACAATGCCTTGATGATGTTGCTGGGGTATGTGACCGCTATCCAGGAACAGTTCGGAGCAATTGTTGGTGATTATGAAGGGGTAGATATCTTCGCCTTAGCTAGCGAACTTGGCTGCTATTTGCAACAAGTAAAAGATACCCTTGACAATGGGGGCATCCTGGAAACTGACGAGATCATCGATGGCTTTATTGCGATCCTTGGAAAGTACTTTCCGGTAGACGAACTCCAGGAGCTGAGAAGGACCGTTGAGGAAATGGTTGTCGAACTTCTTGCACTGGAGCTCGATCCCTGTAAAGTCATCACTGACGTCTTGGCCTTTGTCTCAGTCACCGGTCTGTACTTCCTAGATCAGTCCAATCCGGCTGGCTTCGACCTGTTTGTCAGCGAGGACGGCAGGAGTTTTGCACCGGTTACAGTTGATGGGTTCGGAGATCCTTGCAACTATGGTGGCCGCGTTCTGGTGTCTTCAGATCATGGTTTGTACGTCATGACAGCCAACCCCTTCAACGGCGGACAGGTCTGGCGACTGAGTCCGATGGAGTGGGGCGTTTATCCAAACGGCCCGGAAGCCATCGAGCTATTGAATAAGGATGCAACAGACTTAATGACCGTCCTGGTCACCGATGTCAGCTCCGGTAACGATTTGACTTTAAGCTACTCCAGTGACATCGTTGAGGTCTCGCTGGTCAAGCGCGATGCTGCCAACTACGTCAACGACATCACTTGGGATAACCAGATCACCAACATCTTAGGCACCCACCTCAAGCGCTACACGGTCATTGAGAACCAGACTGTGTATAAGACCGAGATGTATGACGTCGTCATCAAGGCCATTAAGTCCGGACACCAGGAACTGACCTTGACCTTTGAGATCGACGGAGTAGTAGCCACCCGGACAATTGATGTGACAGTCGACATCCCGGTGGTCGACAGGGGCACTATCATCGTCAACGGTGTGGAGCTGGAGTACAAGATCGTCAACGGTGTGGCCGTGCTAGAGCCGACCGAAGCCCAGATGAAGGCCATATTGGCCTATCCAGGAAACAAGATCGTAGTTGACCTGCATGAGTTTGCTGCCATCGACTTCAATGCTGCCGCTTCATGGTTTAAAGATGTGGATAAGACCATTACCTTCGTCTCTTCCAAAGGCAGCTTTGATGTGAAGACCAAGACATTATGGAACAACAGTGGCAAGGACAGGCAAGTACAGGTCCGCGACAAGGTGAGCGTCGGAAACAAATAGCCTGCTAAAAGCAGAAAGCCAACCTTTGTTGGCAATTCTGATTGGACTTTGATTCTAATGGTGAGGGCCTACTTGTGAGGCCCTCACCTTATCTCTTTGGTATTGTCGGTTCGTAGCTGAAGTATTTGGCGAATATTGTCGAATAGGTGCCATCGTCAATCAGTCTTTGGAGGCTTTGATTGACAGCTGCCAACAGCTCTGAGTTGTCCGGCTTGAAGATCAAGACATACTGCTGGTCAGTGCCTAAGACTCCAATAGGCTTTAGATTAGAATACCGGTCAAAGAACCCATAGATTGCATTGGTGTGTTCCTCTGGTATTACTAGGGCATCGACCAAGCCAGCTTGGAGCGCTGCTAAGCTGTCTTCCCAGGCATAACCATACATATAATGTATTGTGGCATCACCCGGCAGCCCAGGCAGCTCCTTCCCATCGTCCATACCGTAGGTGCCGACCACCTTGCCAGACAATCCTCTGAGGTCAGTCACTTCAGAGGAGACACTAACGAGGCAGACTAAGTTGGATTCGTAGTAAGGGATACTCCATCGCACCTCCGGTGCCTTGTCGTATTGATCTGACGTTAGGTACATTATGCCCAACTGGGTAGCTGTAGCATCGTATCTAGCCAGTACGGTCTCCATTGTCAGCGAGCTATAGTCGCTATCCAGCTTGACGTAGTTCAATTCCAGGCCCAAATCATCAGCGACAGCCTGCATCAGATCGTACTCGAAGCCGGAAGGCTGACCGTCTTGCCATGTGACCAGCGACTGATCATTAGACGAAGCTATCGTCAGCTTGTCTGCTCTAGCCAAGCCAAGCTCATTACCTTGGTTGTCTACGTTCAATTCAGAACAACCACTGAGTAGCAGGCTACAGACCAAAACCGCTGCTAGCAGTATCTCAAACGGCTTATTCTTGACTGTCATTGTAACCTCCTCGCTTGACTAGCCTTAACCCCTGTAGCTGGGACGGGCATACTGAAAGTGACACATTTCTAACGGAGTTGCTACTTTTTTAGTACGCTTCGATTCGAACGAAACTGTAGTTACTGGAGTTGACAAACGCTTGGTCAGGATAAGAGCTTTCCTGTATGCCTTGCCCATCCGGATCATCAAGGGCATCAGCCCGCCAATGATACTGGACTGGTAGAGAGCGGATGGTACAGTCGATGGCTGTATGGCAGGGGAGGCCGCTGCCGATGGCGATAAGTATTCCCCCGGACATGGCAAGAATACCTCCAGTGCCGCCGTAGCCGTTGCCAATGGCTGGCCCAGAGCCTGGACTGTCACCGGATACAACGCTATATGCCTCAACCTCGCCTCCGTCAATTCGGATGATACCGCCTGCTCCGCCTAAACCACCGCCGATACCGGCAGCACCTTCATCGGCATGCGACTCCACATAACCACCGCTGATCTGTATGATGCCGCCTGTTCCGCCAAAGCCGCCACCGATGCCGGCAGCACCGCCGTTGCCTCTGGCAAGAATCCTGCCTCCAGTGATGATAATCTCTCCGCCATCCGCTCCACTTCCACCACCGATAGCTGCTGCACCCTTTTGTTGTTCAGACAATCCCTTGTAAGCGTTAGCCACCCCTCCAAACACTGTGATGTCTCCACCAGAGATCGTGATCTTTCCGCTTGCAGTATTGAAACCGCCGCCGATGCCGGCACCGCCTCCACTACCACTATTGACTTTTAAGCTACCGTCCCCGTCGATGAGCAAGGAGCTG
Organism: Coriobacteriales bacterium; assembly: GCA_031286245.1. Classification (GTDB taxonomy): domain Bacteria; phylum Actinomycetota; class Coriobacteriia; order Coriobacteriales; family UBA8131; genus WQXZ01. The sequence continues at coordinate 2,524 of JAITUO010000015.1, read as the reverse complement.
CCTTTTGGTACACCGATAGCAGCGCCATACCCGAGCATATCTTCGCGGGAATTCATGAAGACAGAGTTGTTTCCGACCAGTTCCAGGTGGTTGTCACCGCCTTGGAAGTATAGTGCTGATGGAGGAGGTTCACCAGAGCCTGGTTCGTCAAAGTTATAAGTCAAACCGAGGTCTTCGATGACCACTGTATTGTCTCCCTCAAAGAAAAAGGAGACCTTCTCGAAAACCCATCCCCGTCCTTGTAGCTTGAGCGAAAGACCCTTGGGTACTGTGACATTACATGACGTACCTTGTGGAACTGGGTAGACATAGCTCGATAGATCTATGGTATCTCCATCTTTGGCTTGGTCGACTTCAGCCTGAAGGGTTGACCAGGGTTTGCTCCCTCCAATGTTGAAAGCAGACTGAGCTTGGACATTGCCCTCTGGGGATGATTGCTCACAGCTGACTAAGATAGGAGTGGATAAGAGTGTAAGTAGAAGCAACATGCTGATTGCTTTTCGTTGCCTTGTTATGCATTGAAAGCTCATAAGTAAGCTTTTACATTTCATTGTTCGCTACTCCCTATCGTCTGACTCAAGGATCACTTTGTCAAACAGGCTATAGTCACCTCCCCAAAAAAGGGGAGGTGACTACACTTTTACAGAAGATTAGAACCTGAATACTTCTGCTTTTTCACACTGACTTCAAGCTCGCAGAAGTCGTGTAGCAAGCAGGAGGTTATATATCAGCAAATTGTGCCATGTCAGTAACCATTCTGTGCAGCCGCTGCGCTGGCGACGTGGTTAACATAGAAGCCAGTGAATTGCTGGAACAAAATATTAAAATTCCAATCATAACTCGAAAGCACTCCATAATAGTATACCTGGCAAGTTGCAGAGTATGTATCATACAATTTCGTATCATTAGGAAATGCTGAGAATGTTGGGTAGAATATCGCTGCAACCCATGTTGCTGAGCTTGCAGGGTCCCATTTCCATGAGCCAGTACCGTTATTTATGTAACCTGTGAGTTTCGATTGGCCAAGACCTGGCGATAGAGTATGGGTGACCCAAGGTCTCCCACGCCCTTGTGGTGGCTGACCTCCGAAACCAGTATCAAAGCTAAGATGCGCCACTCCTTGACGAGACTCAGTAACAGGCACACCGCCACCTAGTGTGACAGCGGCTGCGAAAGCAGGGTTGCGCTCTGCAATGAAGCGCACGACAGCGTCATCATAGCCCTCCCTGTTGATAATATCGAGCATCGTCTTAACTCCCCAGGACGTGACATTGGCACAGATATCAGCCGTGGGTAGGCCATAGCTTGCGCCCTCTGGGGAGTGGAGGTATCCGTTGACCAAGACGAGCTGGGCCTCAAGGTTCATGGTAGTGACCCACTCGATTTCTACCCGCATGGCTTCCTTAAAGGCAGGAATGTCTTCCAGGGGGATGTACTTAGGTAGCGGCTGCCCCGTAGCTTCGTACTCATCATATGGTATAAGCCATGCAATTGAGCCATATTCTGCGTTCAGTTCATCAACAACTGCTTGGTAGAGTAGGTAGTCCTCAGGTGATGCAACTTCATGGAAACCTAGCGAATCACCAGCGGTCGCATAAATCTGGGTCGGCAAGAGGCCAAAAGTTAATGCTAATGTAGCTATCAGCGCCAGTACTTTACCTTTTTTCCGATTACTAATCATGATTGATTCCTTTCTATTGCTGTGCTAGTCACAAATTCGAATGCATGACGTAGAAGGAATAAGTTGTGGTTTGTTGGGATTTCATGAATCAGGAATTCATCATCTACTTGGTGTTTTGTATAGACACATAGTGTCTGTACAATTATCTCTAGCACATTGTTATCACCTCCCCCAGTGAAAGAAATATCATCGATGATAGCTTCATACTAGCATAATGTGCTGATCAAAAGATTACAGCTAGGCAACAAATGTGGAGGAAATCTAAAGAAACATGAGTATTGAGATTGAGTACTGAATACTATAGTTTGTCACCTGCTTTTTAAACTCCCAATACATATCCACAGATAGTAGGCCTAATGAGGCCTCATTTTAGTCAAGCTTGAATGATGTTTCTGGTTGTTGATGATGGATGAATGTGATAAGTGGCGGTGTTGGCTATCTGGGAGGTGGTTTTGTGTTCTTGCGGAAGTCATATCAGCCTGACCGCAGGGTCTACATATCGATCGTACGCTCTTACAAAGACGGCAAAATGACCAGATCAAAGACCTATGAATCACATGGTTACTTCGATCCGGCAAACCCAGGCTATGAGGGTGAGCTAGCCAGGTTACAAAAGCGGGCAGATGAGTTAGAAGAAGAATGGCAAAAAGAGCACGGCAGCATGGTGATGGAGTTCGCTCGTGACAAAAAGATCGATATCAAAGCGGCTGGCCGCAAAAGTGTCGGTGGAATGATATGCTTTTAGTTCAGCCGCACTCTGTAAGGAAATTAGATATTATTGGTTTCTTGAAAGGAGAGCGATCATGGCAAAAGAGTACAGCAATCAAGAAAGGGCCGAGGCAT
>JAITUO010000213.1 GCA_031286245.1 Coriobacteriales bacterium | reverse complement strand
CGGCAATACCTTCTATATCACTGGAAACATCACGCTCTGGGCAGTCTGGACATCAACCTATGTACCACCGCCACCGCCACCTCCCACCTACAGCGTGACCTATGCTCCGGGTGCACATGGCACCTTCACACCGCAGACCACCTATGGCCTGGCTTATGGTGCTGCAACTCCGGCTCCGCCAGTCGCAGTAGGTGAACAAGGTTGGCTGTTCATCGGTTGGTCACCAGCACCGGCAGCTGTTGTGACCGGTAATGCGACCTATACTGCCCTTTGGTCTGAATCAGGACCACGTGAATTCACAGTCACCTTCGTCGATTGGGACAACCGGGTTATATCGGTACAGACTGTGCCTTACGGTGGCAGCGCAGTTGCTCCGGCTGACCCAACACGCCAAGGTTATACCTTTGTCGGTTGGGACAGGCCTTTCACCAATGTCACTGCTAACATCACTGTCAGAGCCCTTTACGAAGCTGAGAGAGTCGTGAATATCGACATCAAACTACCACCTCTGACCGGTAACAACGGCACCTGGGCTCTGATTAACTTGGTACTGACAGTCATCGGTATCGTATTGTCACTGGCCATGCTGGTCACTTACTTCTACAAGCGTAAGGACGAGGATGAGTATGATGATGAGTTTGCGATCAACGGCAATACCGCTACCCGCAGTAAGCGACTAGGCGTCCGTTTAGTCAATATCTTATGCGCCGCTGTTGCAGTTGTACTGTTCTTGATTACCCAGAACTTGTCTCAAAGGATGGTCCTGGTTGATTGGTGGACAATCGTCCATGTTGTTATCCTGATTGCTCAGACCATCCTGATCTTCTTCTCCTCCGGCTATAAAGTCATCGAAGACGAAGATGAAGGCGAAGCTGCTCTGGAAGCTTAAGCGTGTAATCCGTAGCAGACTAGTCAAGCTAATAATCAGCAAAACCCCCTTCTCGAAGGGGGTTTTGTTATACTTTTGAGCATAACCATAAAGGAGCTGTATGCTGGAAAACGACTATTTAATGCGTATGATCTTGCTGTTTGTCAGATTCTTACAGCAAGCCTTAGGTCAGCGACACAAGGATCCACGAGAAGTATCCTTGGAGCTGGAAAACCAGATTGCTGATTCAATCAATATCGATGCTGGGCTCTTTTTCTCTCTGGCTCCTGAGTCAATGATCTCCTTGCTTCAGCTTGGTGATTTTGATGAGAGGCTGGCAGAATACATCGTCAGAGCTATGGCATTAGATGCTGAGTTTCTCAGTCAAGCCGGACTGACCAGAAGTGCAGGACTGAGACTATCCCAACTTGATGCTCTAGCTAAGGCTTTTTCGGTCGATATAACTCCTGGCGACTTAACCAGCGAGGCTATTGAAACCTTCGTTGAATCCGCTCTCCAGGATTTGGATGATGAATTGAATTGACTTGGATGAAGCCCCCAAGACTATAAAGCCCACGCCTATTTGTTTAGATATATGTCCCAAATATGCCATGTAGATTGCAATAGGCTTGCACGATTGTCTGATAGTAAGGATAAGCGATCTCAAAGTCGAACTCCGGAGTCTGGCCAGGTTTAAAGAAGACTTTGTCCAGCTCCTGATCTCCATCAAATATCGCTATCCATTCAATCAGATGCTCTTCGGTCTGAGGATGGCTTAAACCATTCAAGCCAATTTTTACCCGGACTATCAGGCTATCTGGGTGCCCCTCGACCTTACATGCAGGAGTATGCTTGAGTTGATACTCAGTAGCTTCCTCCATGTTCTCGATAAATTGCACTTCCGTCTCTTGAGAATCAGACATACCGACCCCTTTCTCCGTGATTCAGGCCATAAGCGTTGGAAGAATTCCTGGGTATTAACCAAGGTCTGCCTAAGGTCTTCTCCACATATTAGCCCTAATCTGATAACAATTATTGTCTTGATAATAAGTGTAGCGCAAGTCTCAAACTATTGTTACACTAAGTAAAACACAGCATCGGCCGGCAATACACCAACGGCGCGGCTTAGTGCTGTAAGCCCACATCAAATGTAGCATTGTCTTTGAAAGGATCCACAATGGATGAAACTGGAGTAAGCTTACTCCTCGACGAACTATCTGACCTTATCGAGGACGGTAAACCGGCACTCGGGAATAAGGACAAACGACAAATTGACGCAGGTGTGGCACACGAGATAATCGATGAGATACGGCAACGCTTCCCCGAAGAATTGGCTGAAGCCAGGAAGGTCTTGCGTGAAAGAGACGACCTGCTAGCTGACGCCGAGATGGAGGGCAATCGGGTTATTGAAGATGCCCGTAACCAAGCGCTGGTCATTGCTTCTGAGCAAGAGATTGTACGCATTGCTCAAAGCCAGGCTGACCAGATTCTCCGAGACGCCAAGGAAGCCGAGCGTCAGGTTCGTTCAGGGGCTGAAGACTATGCTGATAACGTGCTGAGTCATATTCAGAACACCTTGGAAACCCTGACTGACAATGTCCATCGCTCGCGTGAGCGGCTGAACAATCGTGGTATCCGCTGAGTCGATAGATACCGCAGGGCTGCCACAACTGATCTACCGATTATTGCCCGAACTGGCCAGCCCGGGTGAATGTGCTGTACTCTCCGGCAGGTTCCCGCCTACCCAATTCTCCAAGGGAGCCATGCTGATTCATTTGGCTGAGGGCGTTTCATACGAACTGGAACTGACGAATACCGGCAGTGGAGTACTGTTGACTGGCTGGGCGCATGCCGATGCCACAACTGATTGCACACGCTGCACTGATATTGCAAATATTCGTCTGGAGGCTGAAGTGGAAGCCTACTATATATTAGATCCAGATGATGCTGAGATTGCTGATCATGATGACAGCGCTGTTTTTACTAAGAACGGTATCATTGATCTGGCAGAACCGATCCTAGCCAGTCTGGTCTACGAGCTACCATTCACTGTGCTCTGTCGTGACGACTGTGCTGGTTTGTGTCCCCGCTGTTATGCCAACCTCAATTCAGAGGAATGCTCCTGCTCTGATATACCGGATCCCAGTCATCCACTTGCCGCATTACGTACCCTGTTACCTGATATTACCGCGGAGTAAATAAAGCAGGCATCGGCCGGATACCGATTCAATCAGCGAATCAAATACTCCTTTCATCCAGCTAGATGGCTGTTTTCACCTCGTCAGTACAGGACTTGGCTACCTACAATAGAATAAAGCGCAGTTATCAGTCTGACGAGTGAAAACGCGCGTTTTACTAACGCCCTGAGAAATTATCCGGATAGCGAGGCAACAGGAATGGCGACAGATAAAAAGGTCACTCGGGTCGAGCCGAAACCTCAAACTACCATATCGGCTGGCAGCTCGCAGACTGCCCCACAGGCTGGCAGCCCGCAAACTTCTTTGCAGACTGCTTCGCCTGCCAAGGGTTCCCAGACAAAGCGATCTGGCAATCAACCTACGACTAAAAACCGCATCAAACTGTCTTTCGAGACCACCATCCCTGATCGCAACCGGGCTATCGCACTGGTGCTTTGGATGATTGCCATCGGCTTGGAAGTAGCTGTTATCTTCAGACTGCTACAATTTGATCCACCAAACACGGTTTTAATAATCGGGCTAATCGCCTGCATCGGTGCTTTGTCTACTACCGGTATTCTCCTCTGGTACAGCGCCAACCAACTTGATCCTGCTCCCAAGCATGAAAAGCTGCGTTACTTTGTCCAAAACTACTTAGGACTGGTGTTTGCTCTGCTGGCCTTCGTACCAATAATCATCGTGATCATGCTGAATAAGAACACTAGCAGACAACAAAAGATCATACTGGCTGCTTTGACAACGATGACTTTAGCCCCCTTGGCTTTCCTGGGGATAAGTACGGGTATACCGTCGATTGATACTCCTGCACAACAGCGGCAAGTAGTTGTAACACTGATGGGGGTAGACGAGGTTTTCTGGACTACCAATGGCTCAAAGCTGCATCTCTACGATGACTGTGCATATATTAATACTGCTAAAACTTCAGAGATCTTTGTTGGTACGGTTGCAGCGGCTTATTCTGTCCGGGAGCTTTCCGAAATCTGTAAACCGTGTTACAGCCGAGCCAGCAAAGCCAGCCCTATTGAAACCGATCCTGGTGAGGCCGACCTTGGTGAAGTTGGTTTATCTGAAGTCGACTAATGTGCCGAATGTGAACCTGGTGGGGTATATACCCATTTAGATTTAGGGACTAGCACTTCTCTGTAGACCTGACTCTCGCCATGTAAGTTGCGTGGCTTCTTTACTTGACATCAATGTGACTGTATAGCCTATAAAGTGAGTAATCCTGGGAATTCCGGAGTTTCTGGCCAAAAAGGGCTCTCATGTATGGCTGTTTGACCTGTTTTGTGAGATCCGGTTTTCTCCACAATTTAAACGTGCTGGTAGATGCGTTGAACCAGAATTCTATATGTGTGAAATCGATAGAGAACTATACATGAGAGCCCTTTTAGGCCAAAACTCCGGAATTCTTAAGGAAATGCCTATTATGAGCATGCTGAGTGTGTGGTACTACTGACGACTGGGTGTACGTTGGCGACTGGCAGCGTGTATGCTTGACACAAGGCCCAGCCTTGCCCTGCTTAATCCCTGACACATCTTTGTGATACCATTACCCGGTTCGACTATTACACATGCCTGAGTACTCCATGGCGCATGTGGCCTGATAGACAGGTTGCGTTTTGGGGGATGATCTAGGCAGAGGGCAGCCAGGCTCAGTCTGGCTGCAGACAACGAAAAGGAGCTAGAAATGATTCAACCTGTGACTATCAGGTCGCTTCTCGATGCGGCTGTCCACTTTGGGCACCAGACTCGCCGCTGGAATCCAAAAATGAAACCTTATATCTTTGGTGAGCGCAATGGCGTCTACATCCTTGATCTGAAACAGACAATGATTAGCCTTGATCAAGCGTACAGCTACATTCAGGCAATGGCTGCCAATGGTGGCAATATCTTGTTTGTCGGTACAAAAAAGCAAGCCCAGGAACCAGTAGCTACCCATGCCCAGCGCTGCAACATGCCTTATGTGAACAACCGTTGGCTTGGTGGGATGTTGACAAATTTCGTGACCATTCGTAGCCGGGTCACCCATATGGAAGAGCTGGAAGCGATGGACGCTGATGGCCGCTTGGCTGCTTTGCCGAAAAAAGAGCAGATCCATTTACGCAAAGAACTGGAGAAATTACAAGCCAACCTCAATGGTATCCGAGAGATGAAGGCTGTCCCACAGGTTATCTTTGTGGTAGACACTTTGCGTGAGAGTATTGCAATCCGTGAAGCCCGTCGACTGGGCATCCCAGTAGTTGGCATCATCGATACCAACTCCGATCCCGACGATGTCGAGTATGGTATACCTGGTAATGATGATGCTATCCGTTCGGTCAACCTGATCACAGAGGTGATTGCTGAAGCAGTGATATCCGGTGCTCAGCGTGGGTCAGTCAGTGAGGAGGAGATCGTTGGCGACGATGCTGTTACAGCAGAACTGACTGCAGGGTTTGAAGATGTTTCTACGTTGAATTCGATTGAGCCAGCTGTTCAGACTCCACCCACCGAACCAGCCGTCGAGACGACAGCTGCTGATACGCAAGCCATAGAAGCCAGTGAGCTTCCAGCCGTAGTAGCAACAGCAGCACCAGAAGTCAGCGAACAGCCTGCGACAGAAGCGCCAACAGTTGAGCCACTTGCCACAGAAACACCGGAAGCAACCGCTATTGCTGACACCGACCACCAAGACACTGCTATCGAAACTGCTGCTGAGTCTATTGATGATGCAGCCAGCGTAGAGTAGTAATTAAATAGTCACCCGATAACCTATTCAGAGAAAGGAAGCCGAACATGTCTGAAATCACCGCGCAGATGGTCAAACAATTACGCGAGATGACCGGCGCAGGTATGATGGAATGTAAGAGAGCACTGGAAGAAACTGCGGGCGATATCGAAGCAGCTGTCGATGTGCTACGGACCCGCGGTCTTGCCGCTGCTGCGAAAAAAGCCGGACGGGCAACCAACGAAGGTCTGATTGTTGCTGCTGTTTCTGCAGACGGGCTCGCTGCTGCTATGGCTGAAGTCAACTGTGAGACTGACTTCGTCTCTCGCAATGAGGTATTTCAAGGTTATGCGGCAGAGGTTGTAGCTGCAGTATTGAACACCAACCCTGTTGATGCTGAAGCTTTATTGGCGGCTCCGACCAGTAAGGAAACTGTCGGTGAGATGATCACCGAAGCGATCCATACTATTGGAGAGAATATCCAGATATCGCATTTTGTGCGTACAACTGTTGACTGCGGTCTAATCGCCAGTTATATCCATGCCGGCGGGCGTCTTGGAGTACTGGTCACAGTCAAGCTTGGCAATCAATCCGATGCTAACGATGCTGAGATCAAAGCATTGGCTAAAGATATCGCCATGCAAGTTGCTGCAGCAAATCCTGGCGCTGTATCACGAGCCGACTTTGACTCAGGTTTTCTGGAACGTGAGATGGCGATCTATATAGCTCAAGCTGCTGAGTCTGGCAAACCGGAAGAAATCCAAGCTAAGATGGCTGAAGGTCGTATGGAGAAGTTCTTTAAAGACTCTGCTCTGCTGGAGCAGGCTTTTATCAAGGATCCGGACAAGACCATCAAGCAGGTCATAGATGCTGTTGCTAAAACAATTGGTACCAGCATAGAAGTCACTGGATTCCAACGGTTCGAGCTGGGCCAGAACTAATCGCCAATCAGATAGTCACGTCATTGACGTGACTATCTGATCTTTTATCAAATGAACTACGATTGTGGAGGAAGTCATGTTTGAGAGTGTTGATTCGACTGGAGTGTTAGCTTGGGCTGCCCCTGCCGCTGCAGTTCTGGGTATGGCTTTTGCCGCTTATCTGGCTTTCTGGGTGTTGAAGCAGGATCCGGGTAATGAGAGGATGCAGAAGCTCTCAGGTCTTATCCAACAAGGCGCAAAGGCGTTTTTATTCGCAGAATACCGCTTGTTGGCTATCTTTGCGGTTATTGTGGCTGTAATTCTGGGAGTCGCCATCAATCCATTCACTGCTCTGGCTTACCTGACTGGAGGTATTCTATCGGTTGCAGCCGGTTTCATCGGCATGTATGTGGCAACCAGAGCTAATACTCGGACAGCCCATGCTGCAGCTGGTGGTATAGCTCCTGCCCTAAAAATCGCCTATCGATCAGGTTTGACTATGGGTTTGGTAGTGGCTTCTTTTGGTCTTTTAGGTATTTCGCTTTGGGCGATCTTCTTTCTTATCACAGCTCAACATCCTGATCCTGAGATCGTCAATGGGTTTGCCATGGGGGCTTCTTCAATTGCTCTGTTCGCTCGTGTAGGTGGTGGCATTTATACCAAGGCTGCTGATGTTGGAGCAGACCTGGTTGGTAAGATCGAGGCCGGAATTCCGGAGGACGACCCCCGTAATCCTGGGGTCATTGCCGATAACGTCGGAGACAATGTCGGTGATGTAGCCGGTATGGGGGCCGACTTGTATGAATCTTATGTCGGCTCGATCCTGGCTCCGATGATCCTTGCGGTAGCTATGGCTTTCATGGCTGACTCACCGATGGGTTATGGTTTGGTCAACGGCTCATTTGTTGGCTTTACCCTAGACGGAATAGTGGCTGCTGTGATGCCATTGTTGTTTGCCGCAGGAGGTATTTTAGCTTCGATTATCGGGTTGTTTGCTGTGAATACCTCTGATCCATCGAAGATAGCCAAGGCGCTGAACCGAGGCACTTATCTGGCAGCAGGTATTGAATTGACATTGATCGCAACGCTTTGCTTTGTTTGGCAAAGCGTTGGCAAATTGAACGCCATGTGGTTCTTTGGATCAATGGTCTCTGGGCTGATTGCCGGCTTGGCAATTGGCAAGATTACTGAATACTATACATCCTATAGCCATAAGCCAGTGAAAAAGATCGCTCTGGCCTCTGAGGCTGGTGCGGCTACCAACATCATTGAAGGTCTTTCATCCGGTATGTTATCGACAGTGGCACCGACGATTATCCTGGTCTGTGCAGTGGCGGTTGCTTATATCAGCGGGACTCAGGCCGGAGGTGGCGAATTCGCCTTACAATTTGGTGTTTATGGTATCTCGCTCTCAGCTATCGGTATGTTGTCGATCACCGCTATCACTGTTGGTGTCGATGCCTATGGACCTGTGGCTGACAATGCGGGTGGCATCGCTGAAATGGCTGGTCTACCTCATGAAGTCCGCGAGAACACAGATGCTTTGGATACAGTTGGAAATACCACCGCAGCTGTTGCCAAAGGTTTTGCTATCGCTTCAGCCGGACTGACTGCCCTTGCTCTGTTTGTCTCATTTAAAACCAACCTGGCCGCTGGTATGGGAGAAGAGAACTTGAACTTCTCTATTGATAACCCCTACTTGATTATCGGTATCTTTATCGGAGCACTGCTGCCATTCTTTTTCTCTGCCATGACAATGGGCGCAGTCAGCCGGGCAGCCAATGCGATGATCATCGAGATCCGTCGACAATTCCGGGAAATCAAAGGTTTATTGGCTGGTGATCCAGGGGTCGAACCAGACACAGCCGCCTGTGTACGTATTTCGACAAATGCTGCGCTGCGAGAGATGCTGTTGCCTGGCATCGTTGCTGTCTCACTACCTATCATTATAGGTATCCTGGATGTCAACATGCTGGCCGGCATGCTGGTTGGCACCATGGGGTCCGGTTTCGTGATGAGCATCTATATGGCTAATACTGGTGGTGCCTGGGATAACGCCAAGAAATACATCGAGACCGGTATGCATGGCGGCAAGGGCTCGGAAGCTCACAAGGCTGCAGTCGTCGGCGACACTGTCGGTGATCCATTCAAAGATACCTCAGGGCCTTCGATCAACATCTTGATCAAAGTAGTGGCTGTTGTATCATTGGTCTTCTGCCCACTGTTCATACGGCTTGGCGGTGGGTTGCTGCATTTGTTTTTAGGATAACGAGGTTTACCGGCGGGAGCGGGCTTTTCTCATGAATATCATTCGATGAGGTAAACAACCGCTCCCGATGACAGATCACAGACTGGCTTCGCCTGGCATGAGGCAATGGGAGGACAAATGACCCGTGATCGGTGAAGAGGAGATCAGCCAAGTCCGAACTGCTACTGATCTAGTAGCACTGATTAGTACGCGTGTTGTGCTCAAGCAACGGCGTAATGAGTTTTGGGGCTGTTGTCCGTTTCACAATGAGAAAACTGCCTCCTTCAAAGTCGATCCAGCCTCTCAGTTTTATTATTGTTTCGGTTGCGGTGAGTCAGGCGATGCTTTTACATTCACGATGAAAACAGAAAATGTCGACTTTCCTGATGCTATTCGCATACTTGCGCGACGGGCGAACATCGAATTAGTTGAAGAAACTAGCAGTCCGCAGAGGGGACGTAAAGCCCGGTTATATGCTGTGACTCAGGCCACTGTCGATTTTTACCATCAGCAACTGATGCGTGTCAAAGGTGCCAAACCGGATTTGGCACGTTCTTATCTGAGCGCGCGTGGCATGGGTGGCGAGGTCGCCAAGCAATGGAAACTAGGTTTTGCACCTGGTAGTGGCCTGTTAGTCAAATATCTGAAGGGGCTTGGTTTTTCCACGCAGGAGATGCTGGATGTCAATGTTGCTGTCAGCCAGCGTAGCGGTGAAGAATACCTGGCTGACCGTTTCTATGATCGGATAGTCTTTCCGATATTTGACATCCAAGGTCGGGCCATCGCTTTTGGCGGTCGTGTATTCTTGCCGGATGACCCCAGTCCTGCCAAGTATCTGAACTCTGCTGAGACCCGGCTCTTCAAAAAACGCGACAACCTTTATGCTATTGATCAAGCCAAAGCCCAGATCGTGATCCAGGAGAGCGCAATTGTTGTCGAAGGATACACTGACACCATTGCCTTGCATCAAGCCGGTTTCACAAACACTGTTGCCACCTTGGGTACTGCTCTTACCACACAACACCTAAAAGACCTGGCTCGTTTCTGCAATCGTGTGATTTTACTTTTTGATGGGGATGAGGCCGGGCAACGGGCTGCAGATCGAGCACTGGATCTGATTGGATCAGCGTTGGCCCCAACAGCCAGTGATAATCGTCGTGCGGACATTTATGTAGCATTGTTGCCGAATGCTTTAGATCCAGCTGATTATCTGGTTGCCGCAGGCAGTGCAGCCCTGCAGTTAGTAATAGACAATGCTGTTTCATTGATCCGTTATAGTCTGAATAGGATTCTATCTGGTTTTGTCTTGGCAGAGCCAGAACAATGCAGCCGAGCTGAAGCAGCTGCCCTGAGAATACTATTACCGCTGAAAGGCACAGCATTGGTGACCAACCATTTGAGTTATCTGGCCGACCGTTTGAACTATTCCGAAATTGCTGAAAATGAGATGCGCCAACGTTTCGAGAAACTTGTTGCGCCCAGATTCACTGCCAGTACCTCCCAGTCAGACGCGCCGGTTAACACTCAACAGCCAAAGACAGATATCAATACCCGTCAGGCTGCATCCGAGCGGATCATCAGCTTGGAGAGAGAATTGTTGTTTTTATTTATCGAACATCCCGAGTTACGTAGTCAGTTAACAACTGCCTTTGAGAAGATGATCTGGATTGAGCAAGCTCACAAGTCGATCGCTTCTGAGCTGATAGCCCTGGACTTGGCTGAAGCCTCGCTTGCTCCTCAGGAGTGCCTGTCGCTACTGACTGCTCGGTTACCTGAGCAAGCTGTAACTCTATCTGCTGCCCACCTCAAAGAATACAGCTCTATCGAGCCAGTAAAACTAGCCGATCTATTACTCTTTAATATCCGCGAAGCTAAGCTGCAGGCAGCAATCAACAAGATTAATGGTGAACGACGCCTGCTCAACAGTGATGACCCGAAAAACCATGAGCTCTTTCGTGAACTGGCTCCACTACAACAAGAGCTGGCGGAATTACGCAAAAAGTTCAGAGGCAGCACCAACTGACATTGTTTTCGCCCGGTCAGACGGGACTGTTTACTCATTGCTACACCGGCCCGAAGATGGTATTTTTGGCAACAGTTTGTTGACAGAGGCAACAAACTATTCATAGTAAACCCCTTTTTCCTAAAAGCGACAGAAAGGAATACTGTGGTAGATAAAAGACCGATTGAGCGATTGGAACCCATGATGCAGGTGCCTGAGATAGGAACCACCAGCTTGCCAGCAGAACTGGAAATGCTGGACACTGAGTTGGCAGCCCTGGTCAAGCAATACCAGAAAGTCGGAGTAGTCAGCCCTGAAGAACTAAACCAGACTCTGAATGATTACCGATTGGACAACCATCAGCTCAAAGCCGTCGAGGCATACCTGAAACAACAACAGATCTCTGTTATTACTGAGACATATGACGTGGAAGAAGACATCGCACCTGAGCCGACCGCCGGATCACTGACAAGTGAAGATACCAGTCTGGATGACATCACAGTCGATCTAGCAGGTGATTTTGATGTCTCCGATGACATTTTGGAAGGTATACCCGAAGATGAATTAAAAAGTGCCGAGGCCATCGAGATGGTTCTGCCGGATTCGACACCCCAATCCAAAAAGGGTGCACGCCGTCGATTAGCCGCGGATACTGCCACTGTCATGCTGACTGGTGACCCAGTAAGAATGTATTTGAAAGAAATTGGCAAAGTACGGTTGTTGACAGCTCCCGAGGAAATTGACTTGGCAATGAAGATCGAAGCCGGGTTAGAAGCTACAGCCCAATTGGATGAAGCTGATGCCAAACGTATCGAACTCGCCCGGACTGAAAAACGGCGTCTCAGCCGTATCGAGCAGTTGGGTATGGATGCCAAACAACAGTTGATTGAGGCGAACTTGCGACTGGTGGTTTCGATAGCCAAGCGCTATGTTGGGCGAGGCATGCTGTTTTTAGACCTCATCCAAGAGGGAAACCTCGGTCTTATCCGCGCTGTAGAAAAATTCGACTACAAAAAAGGCTTCAAGTTTTCGACATATGCCACCTGGTGGATCCGTCAGGCGATCACCCGGGCGATTGCTGACCAGGCGCGTACAATCCGCATCCCTGTACATATGGTTGAGACAATCAACAAAATGGTACGCATCCAGAGGCAACTGCTGCAGCGGCTTGGCCGAGAGCCAACCGCAGAGGAAATTGGCGAAGAGATGGGTATGACCGCCGAACGCATCCGTGAGATTCAAAAGATCTCTCAGGAGCCAGTGTCTCTGGAGACTCCGATCGGCGAAGAAGAAGACAGTCAGCTAGGTGACTTCTTAGAAGACCGTGCAGCTGAGGCTCCGCCGGATGCCGCTTCTTTCACAATGCTTAGAGAGCAGTTGACCAAGGTCTTAGACAGCCTGGCTGAACGTGAACGCAAGGTCATATCTTTGCGTTTTGGCCTGGAAGACGGACGTCCGCGTACCTTGGAGGAAGTCGGTCATGAATTTGGTGTGACTCGCGAACGGATCCGTCAAATCGAAAGTAAGACACTGGCTAAGTTGCGTCATCCAGCCCGTTCATCCAAACTGAAGGATTTTGTGGAGTAGGGTGCTTTAATAAAAGCCTGACTGAAACGTTTGAAATGTGCAAGGCAATGGAACGAGCGGCCAGAGTGTACTTGGATTATCAACGAAACCAGAGCGTGAAAGAGCGGTGAAACCACCAGGCCAGCATGTAAAAAACGCTGTTTGGATGCACTGTGACCAGCAATCTACTCCACATGCTCTAATGATGCGGTATCATATACATTCACGTTCAATATCTTAAAAGGAGTCTCATTTTGGCTGTAAAAATCCGTCTAGCGCGACATGGCGCTACGAAAAAGCCCTATTACCGCGTTGTGGTTGCTGATGCCCGCGCTCGTCGCGATGGGCGCTTTATTGAGCAGGTCGGTAAATACAACCCTTGTGTCGACCCAGCTTTCATCGAACTGGATCTTGAAAAGATCGACACTTGGATTAAGAATGGAGCCCAGCCGACCGACCGAGTTAACCTTCTAATCGAGCGGGCTCGGAAAGCTGAGTAGACAATGGCTGAAAACGCGCGAGATGCCGTCGCGCTGGTTACACAGATCGTCAGCTCCCTGGTTGATGAACCCGAACAGGTCGAGGTGCGGTCAGTATCAGAAAACGACGGAATCCTGATCGAGATCACAGTTTCACCCGATGACATCAGTAAGATCATTGGGCGAAATGGCCGAGTCATCAAATCTATCCGCACCTTGACCAGGGCTGCAGCAGCGCTTGATGGTGC
>JAITUO010000200.1 GCA_031286245.1 Coriobacteriales bacterium | reverse complement strand
GAAGATGTCTCCCATGCCGAAACCTGAACCGAAGAGGTCAGAAAAATCGACATATTGGTAACCACCACTGGCATTGCCGACAGTCCCAAAACGATCATATTGGCTGCGTTTGGAAGCATCTGATAACACATCAAAAGCCTCAGACAACTCCTTGAAGCGGTCCTCAGCGTCAGCTGCCTTGTTGACATCAGGATGTAGCTCTCGGGCTTTGCGATAGAAGGCTTTCTTGATCTCGGCTTCGGTCGCGTCCTTGCTGACACCAAGGACATCATAGTAATCTGGCACAGGTGTTCTTCCCTACATTCGATTCAGGCCCATGTTCAACCGGGCCACACTATCTAAGGCGGACAGTGCCCGCCGATATTCCATACGGGTCGGCCCCAACAAGCCGATAACCGCCGTCTGTCCGACACAGCGGCGAGCCAGCAAGGTATAGCCGGCCAGTATGCCGAAAGCCTCCAACCCGATCGATACGCTTAAGTCAGCAGCACTCAACCCGCCTTCCAGCATCCGGATCAGGGCATCCTGTTCTTCGATCAATGTCATCAGTGGTAATAAACGGGTAGAATCAGAAAACTCCGGTTGAGCGATCAAACGCGACAGGCCACGAACCACCAGGCCCAAGTTAGCCTCACGATCCCAGAACAGGGCCAGCAGCCCTGTCGACAGGCTTAGCGACTCTAGGACCTGCCGGACGCGAGCATGACCAGTCATCGGAGCCAGTTGCCCGGCAGCCGGGCTTTGGCCTGTCTCACCAAAAGGTTCGACCTCAACGATACTACTGGTTTGCATCAATGACAAAGGACGCAACAGAAGATGGTTGACGAAGTAGCGATAACCCTGATTGGTGGGGATTCGACCGGCGGAGGTATGTGGTGCAAACGCCAGGCCGGCGGTTTCTAAACCGAGCAATTCATTGCGAATGGTTGCCGAAGAGACACCAGGCAGGTAGCGTTCAGCCAAGACCGACGAGCTGACCGGTAATGTGGTCAACACAAACTCATCGACTAATGCATTCAAGACCCTTGTGCGTCTGACACTAAGCAAGTCTGTCCTTCCCGCGATCACTTTTTAGCTTAGTTTATCTGGAGTGTTATGTTACCAGCGAAACCGCCCGCTGCGTTAGATGCAAAGATAACGTCAAAGAAATGTTGCATGATGCGCCCATGGTTACTGCCGGAAGTGTTAAAAAACAGGCATTTAATTATTCAGCCAATCCCCAGATCCGCAAAAAAACCTGATTGCCCAAAAGCCAGCCCCGCTTGGTCAGTCGAAAATGGCCCTCCCGATGCTCAATCAGGCCCAAACCTTCTAACTCAGCAAGGCAATCATTTGCTGTAGGCAGCAGTGCCTGTGTATGCGCGACTACACCATCCGGCACACCGGACAACAGGCGCAAGCCCAACATCAGATCCTCGGCAGCTTGCTGGCGAAGATCAAGTTGCTCCAAGATACCCTGGTCATCGAAACGATAGCGCACAGATTGCTGTTGAGACATACCGACTGCTCCCCTGCCGAGTCCCAGATAAGGTCGCGCAGTCCAATAGGCACTGTTGTGTTGGCTGTTAAAACCAGGCCTGGCATATGAGGCGATCTCATAGTGGATAAACCCTTCTGCCTCAAGATAGCTGGCTGCTTGATTCAGTAACCGAGCTTGCTCATCATCGGTCGCCACGGTCAGGCGACCGGCTGCGACAGCCTCCGCCAGAGCTGTCCCTGCTTCTAGAGACAAGGGATAAACACTGACATGGTTTATCCCAGACGCCACAGCCTGCTGCAGGCTAGCTTGAAACGTAGCAGCAGTCTGCAGCGGTATACCACACATGATATCGACGCTGACGTTTTCAAAGACCTGACAGGCAGCATCCAAGGCTAGTTCTGCCTGCTTGCTGTCGTGCAGCCGGCCGAGGGCAGTGAGTTCATGGTTGTCAAAGCTCTGGATGCCTATGGAGAGACGGTTGACCCCCAATCCAGCCAGCAGTCTGGCCATTTGCTGTGTAAAGGAATCAGGATTGGCTTCGACAGTAAATTCCCTGATGCCATCTATCTGTTCGGTGATAGCTTCCACCAGCTTGCCCAGTCGCTGGTCACCCAGAAAGCTGGGGGTGCCACCGCCGATATAGACTGTTTTAATGGCGCCCAAGAGGTCGCGTGACTTTGCTGCTGCCAACTCCACCAGCATAGCATCCAGGTATGTATCAATGCGGCTGTCGTCGATGCGTACCGCCTCGGTAGTAAAGTCACAATAATTACATCGCCTGGCACAAAAAGGGATGTGAATATAGAGGGCTTGATATGCCGGATCGGATTCAGGTGGGATAAAACTCATAGACACTCTGCCATTATTTCATCAAGCAGCCGCAGGTAATCGGCCAGGTTATGGCAATTATACAAGCTCCGCCGGACAGCAGTCGCACCTTTCACCCCTTTGAAATACCAGGCGAGATGCTTACGCATGGTTACCAGCCGGTGTGGGAACTGTTCTGCCAAGTCCAGTAAATGCTGACGGGCGACTGTTATGCGTTCGATCAGAGCAAGCTTCTCATTGATAGCTTCGCTGTTATTGTCAGCCTGCCTTAGCAAGGCTGTTTTGATATCTCTGAACAGCCAGGGGTTACCTAAAGCCCCGCGCGCGACCATCACTGCATCAGCACCCTGATTATCGAAATAGTCCAGGGCATCTTCGACAGAGAAAACATCCCCACTGGCAATCACCGGGATACACACCACAGCCTTGACTCGGCCGATCACTGTCCGGTCTGCTTGCCCCTGGTATAACTGTCTCGCCCAGCGCCCATGAACAGCCACTGCTTGCGCACCACAGACTTCAGCAATCCGGGCAAATTCGACTGCGGTCTCTAAACCATCCAGCCAGCCACGCCGGAGTTTTACTGTGACTGGCACGCTGACAGCAGCAACCACCTGGCTGATAATCCGCCCTGCCAACACCGGATCGTTCATCAAAGCCGCTCCTTCGCCTTGACTGGTGATCTTTTTTGCCGGGCAGCCCATATTGATATCGATCAAGGCCAGGCTGTCACCTAGCCGCTCGGTTATGGTTATTGCCTGGTCTGCCAGGATTGCTGGATCCCTGCCAAACAATTGCACCGCCAGCCTGTCCTCCGACTGGCCAATAGCTAAGAGTTCTGCTGTCTTGATGTTGGCAAATGACAGTCCCTTGGCAGAAATCATTTCGGTATAGCAAAGATCAGCGCCAAGGTTTAGGCAGATGCTGCGGAAAACCGGATCATTGACACCAGCCATGGGAGCCAATAGGACGGATCTGTCAAACAAGGCATCAACGTGCGTTGTCAACAGGCTTGGGTTTTCAGATAACGGGCCGCTCATCCAGTGTATGACCGCTCATCAGTCAAGAACTGCTTCTCAGTTTTCGACCTTTAGAATCGCCATGAAGGCTTCCTGCGGAACCTCGATATTACCGATTGCCTTCATGCGTTTCTTGCCGGCTTTTTGCTTCTCCAGCAATTTGCGCTTCCGGCTGATGTCACCTCCGTAACACTTGGCAATGACATCTTTTCGCAATGCTTTGACATTGGTTCGTGACAAGACCCGATTACCAATAGCAGCTTGAATCGGCACTTCGAACATTTGGCGTGGGATGATCTCTTTC
>JAITUO010000169.1 GCA_031286245.1 Coriobacteriales bacterium | reverse complement strand
TTGCCGACATGTGTATCCGATATCACCTTGAAAGCCAGAGCCGAAAAGGGAGCTTGAGGATTCGACTCACGTTCGACCTCAAGGCCGGTCTTTGTGTCTATTCCTTTGATGGAGGGGATGTCAAGAGGTGAAGGCAGGTAGTTGATGATAGCGTCTAGGAGCTGTTGGATACCTTTGTTTTTGAAAGACGCTCCACAGAATACTGGGGTGATTAAACAAGCCAAAGTAGCCTTACGCAATGCTGCGATGACCTCTTCGGGGCTGTAGGCCTCTCCTTCCAATACTTTAACCATCAACTCATCATCGAACTCGGTAGCCAACTCGACCAGCTGGTCATGATATAACTGTGCTTCTGTCAGGTAGTCGGCGGGGACCTCTTCTACTGCCGGATAGATCATGCCTCTTTCATCCTCAGAGAACTGCCAGGCAGTTAAGGTCAACAGATCAATCAGACCAGAGAACTTATCCTCAGCTCCAATCGGTAACTGCAAGACTACCGGACGGGTCTCCAGGCGGTCTTCCATCTGATGGATAACGTTGAAAAAATCTGCGCCGGTACGGTCCATCTTGTTGACGAAGGCAATCCTTGGCACGCCATAACGATGGGCTTGGCGCCAAACAGTTTCGGATTGTGGCTGAACACCACCGACAGCACAAAAGACTGCTACTGCGCCGTCTAAAACGCGCAGGCTGCGTTCGACTTCTGCTGTGAAGTCGACATGCCCGGGTGTATCAATGATCTGGATCCGGCAATCGTTCCAGTAGCAGGTGGTAGCGGCCGAGGTGATGGTGATGCCACGTTCCTGCTCCTGTACCATGTAATCCATGGTAGCTGCACCTTCATGTACCTCACCGATTTTATGGGTCTTTCCGGTGTAGTAAAGAATACGCTCAGTAGTCGTAGTTTTTCCGGCATCAATATGCGCCATGATGCCGATGTTGCGAGTGTTTTGTAGTGGTATCGAAGCCATGCAGGTAGTAACTTCTTAGAACCGGTAGTGTGAGAAGGCTCGGTTGGCCTCAGCCATCTTGAAGATATCCTCACGTTTCTTCACAGAGGAGCCAACGCCATTGGCAGCGTCCATGACTTCAGCAGCCAGGCGTTCAGGCATGGTCTTTTCTTTACGTTTACGGGAATAATCTACTATCCAACGGATAGCCAGCGTCGTGGCACGTCGGCTGTTGACCTCCATTGGTACCTGGTAGGTCGCGCCACCGACCCGTTTTGGCTTGACCTCAAGAGTCGGCCGGACATTATCCATTGCCTTCTTGAAAGTGGCAACAGCATCTTCACCACTTCTTTTCTCGATGATGTCAAAAGCGCCATAAACGATGCTCTCGGCAAGTGACTTTTTACCATCCAGCAGAATCTTATTGATTAATTGAGTAACCAGGCGTTGGTTGTATCTGGCGTCCGGAGTGATTTCCCGGCGTGGAGCAGCAGCACGTCTTGGCATGGTCGCCCTCCTTATTTCGGTTTCTTGGCGCCGTAGCGTGAACGGGCTTGTTTGCGATCATTAACAGGTGCGCAATCAAGCGTTGCGCGTATTACTTTGTATCGCACTCCTGGCAGGTCGCGTACACGGCCTCCCCGGATCAGCACCATCGAGTGTTCTTGCAGGTTGTGGCCGATGCCCGGGATATAGGCTGTAACCTCCATACCATTAACGAGCCGGACACGCGCGACTTTACGAAGAGCAGAATTCGGTTTCTTCGGAGTGATGGTCTGAACGCGGGTACAAACGCCACGCTTTTGTGGGTTTCCCATTAAGGCTGGAGTTTTTTTCTTGTCCGCCATAGCCTTGCGGCCCTTACGGATTAATTGGTTTATAGTCGGCAAAGCGAATCCTTTCAATCTGTACAAGCTTTAAACCGTAGAAAAGCTAACGGTTTAGGCGCACAAAACAGCGGCCTGAAAAGCCGCGACGGAGAATATTAGCATCATGAGGGTGGTGTGTCAACTTCCACGCCGCCGGGCGTGTCCATATGTTAAACCACACAGCCTGTAACCGGTGTGGCTATTTAAAACTAATCCAGATACCTCTGTTGTCTGCTTAAACCAGACAACAGCTTGAGTCCAGCAACGGGAAGGGCATGATGGAGGGATGCGCGGGGAAGTGCGGAGGGCCCCATATACCCTTCCCGATTGCTACTATTAAGCCTTGTTCTGTAAGGCATTACTCAACTCAGTCAAATGAGCAGTCTCTCCATCGAGCAGCTGTCTGATACTGACTGAGTCAAGGTAATCTGCCAATATAGCGTTAGCACCTTCCCAAACCTGATGAAACTCGCACTTATTTACTCGGGAGCACCATTCATAGTCTGATGTGCAAACTGAGACGTTTACCGGGCCTTGGACGGCTTCGATCAACTTGAATAGTGTGAGTTTGTTGGGGTCGACTGCCAACAGCATTCCGCCTTGAGCACCGCGGATTGATTTGATTAAGCCGGCCTGCACCAGTGCGTGTTGGATACTGCGAGCAAAGGCGTATGGCACATCATACTCCTGAGCTGCTTCTCGGACTGACAACGGTTTACTGTCGCTGAGTGTCAGTGCTGCGATCAAACGGATCGCATAATCGGTTCTACGTGTAACATCCATACCCTGAAACCCTCCACTCTCTCTACTCCCTAGTAAGTCGCAGGAAATGCTATGTAGTAATATTCATTTAACAGTTTAACATATCAGATCGAAAGTGTATCAATAAGTTCAGTCATTTTCTTCTAAATCGCGTAAAAACTCTGCCACAGCAGCATCTTCCAACTGTTGATAAGACTCGCTGGATTGCTCGATGGAACCACTCAGGTTAGTCAGGATGTCTGCCAGCCTCACTGGCCGGTATTGTCCCGAACTCAGCGAAGCCCGGTAAGCTTCATCAAGTGAATGGTGTGCTACTCCGAAAAGCATAGTGCGTGGCACCCCGTCTGATAACTCAACCAGCCTGCTGATATCCAAGCCCTGCATAGATGTATGATCATGCTGTAGGCGTTCCCATATCGCTTTGCGTTCATCAGCAATTGGGTTTTCGATCTGTATTTCGCGCATCTGGCCAACAATACCGGTTAGATATTCGCTCGGTTGAAAACCGTCGCGGCAGGTAGCCATGAAAAAGACTCCAGGTTTGTTAATCAGTTCACGCAGATAAGCACCAAACTCGATACGGACGCTACGTCGTGGTGGGCCACCTTCCCAAGGGTTAGGGCCACCATAACCTGGGCTGTTCGGCCCTGGTTGGCCTAAACCTTCGCGAGACCATGAACGCTGTTCTGCATCAAAAATCTGTTGTAGAGCGCTGATGTCTTCAAGTAGCACTGTGCATGGAGTAGACAATTCGGTCAGGTCAGGTGGACCGCCGAAGAACCGGTGTCGGAAAGGTCCGGCGATTTTGATAGTGCCATTACCTCTCTCATCGACCTCCACTCGGATGTTTAGGAGTGGCCAGCCAATCTCGCTAGCGGTAGCATGTGCAAAAAAGCTGACGTCATTGAAGTCTGGGCCACTGAACAGGAATGGCTGGCTAAGGCTGAGTTTTCCGATGCCATGAAGATTGGCGACCCGATCAGCAAAACGCCTTAGTCCCTCATCGCCCTTTCGAAAGAATCCGAAGCTTTTCATTTGTTCCATCACCTGATCGTAACCAACAATATGGTTATAATCCAGCCGCCAACCACCAGTCTCTGTGCTGCTGCGTTGTTGCTCGGATAATTCGCTCGATTGGGAATCCAATGTCGCCAGATCTTCCCTGGATTTAGCCCCTTTAGCTAAATTGCGTAGCCCAGGAGCAAATGGTATCAGCCCAGTGCCGGGCATCATGTTCTCAGCTTCTTCTGGTGATAAACCAAGAGCAGAGCGAAATGATTTTATCCACTGACTGAAGTCGAAATTATCTGTTGTATCTGATGCTGCCTGGCTGGCAGCTTTGCTGATATCTAGTGGAGAAGTTATCCTGGGATCGATTACTGTC
>JAITUO010000149.1 GCA_031286245.1 Coriobacteriales bacterium | reverse complement strand
GAGGGTATGGGGTGGGAGCATTTCGGGTTTATCCACATAATCTACCTCACAGCTTTCACGCTTGCTACGCTGGTGTTGGCTATTGTCTATCGCAAATCAAAGAACCAACGGCGCCGTAGAATCCGTTGCTTCTATGCATGGACCATCGTCATGCTTGAGGTCGTGAAGCAGTTTTTATGCTTGTTTACAGGAGTCTATGAACCTGGGCTAATTCCGTTACATCTCTGTGGTATGGGTATATTTATCATTTTAGTACACACTTATCACTCAAATCGTTGGACATCGGACCTTTTATATGCATTAGTTATGCCTGGAGCGATTGCTGCCCTGCTGTTTTCGGATTGGACAAGCTATCCACTCGCAAACTTCTATTGTCAGCAGAGCTTCTTCATTCATTTCTTCGAATTCAGCTACCCAGTGCTATTACTGGCTGGTGGTGACCTGCGCCCTCGGCTGCGTGAGTTATGGCACTCTGCTGTTTACTGTTTGATCGTGGTGCCACCGGTTTTTGTTTTCAACAAGGTTTTCGGAACGAATTTTTTCTTTATTAATGGAGCAGCTCCCGGCTCACCTCTGTCCTTTTTGGCAAATTTGCTGGGCGACCCGGGTTACCTGGTGGGGTTTGCAGTGATGGTTATCCTGGTCTGGCTGGTGATGTATTTGCCCTGGACGATCGCTGATGCTATTAGTAAGCGGCGGGAGTTAAGGTTGACGACGTCTACAGAGACGTGATTACTTCCATCCCACTCTAATGTCATCACCCAGGCTGCGATCACATCATCCTGGTCGTGTCCACATCAACGCAGAGTGTAATCACATCACCCAGACCGCGACCACATCATCCTGGACGCGACCATATCAACGCAGAGTGTAATCTACGATGCTCTTTGGCAAATACTTGCTTTTTATACCGCAGCCGTCTATTCATGCCTGCAGCCAGTATCTTGGCAACAGCCTCAAGCTGTACGGTACTCTTGATTTGCTCCCTGGTAACAGTTATCACAAGAATACCAAGCGAAGCCAGTGCATTCCTTTTTCTAGAGTCTCTGGCTATCCGGGCAGTTCCTGTGTGGAACTCGTCGCTGTCGTACTCAACAGCAAGGCTTAGATGCGGCCAAAACAAGTCACATTTGAAGTAAGTTTGATTTGTGTAGCTCCTCGCTGCCTTGACGGGGTCGATTCGACTGTTCAATTCTGGGGAAGGAAAACCATATCCTCCCAGCCTGAAAGGCAGGCATAAAAGCATAACTAGCTTTGCTTCCATTGGAGAAGCTGAATTGTCAAGTATATAGCGCAAAGCTTTCAAAGCGCGCCCTCGACCTCGCACATTTGGCATGTGTTCTACAAAAGACCTAATCTTTTTCACAGTGGTCAGCTGAGGATTATCGTCAAGGTTCGAATGATAAACAGTCTGAGCAGAATTACCTGAAAAATCGCCATGTCTTACCCTGTCTCCTGCCACATAACTTGACTTCGAAAACAATCCACAGAGCTCGAAACCGAGTTCGATTAACTCAAGTAGCGGCAGTGTTGTTGCCATCTGCAAAAAGCAGAACTCCGGCGAACTCACATAAACTCCATTGTCAATGCTGATCAGTCCGTAACCAGGCACAGTTCCACTCAGTACATGTGGCTGCATTTTTTTCGACGGACGCCTGGCATTTGCGTTACTAACCAGTGCATTCAACGGAAGTGAAAACCCATTCAAAGCATTCGCCCGCAAACAAGAAGCATCCGGCGACCGATCCGGTAACTTTTTTCTTCTATGACGCGACTGTTGAGCGTCTTTTATCGATGCATGCTGACGCCAGTACTCAAGAGCTGATTTATGACTGATGACTATGTCCATGGCACTATAATAACAGTTTATTGGCAACAAATAACGCTCGTGTACGAGCATTCTATCAAAATGATGGTAATTAGAGCGATTATGTGGAGAAAACCGTTCGAAAATCGTACACGAGCGATCTTCAGTGCCAGTAAGTCTAGATCAATGTAACAGAAACCGTGTTTAGCAAGACAGTCTTTTGATGACGCTTGATGAATTGTTCAAAATGACAACGCTAAAACAAAATTTGTTCGTTCTGCGATTTACTGAATGTTTTTATAGCGGCCGGCAAATCGTATATGCAGCTAACAAAACGTATATGCAAATAAAGCGGTTTCTATTGCACTATTACCTGTGGATTGCTAACATAACGCATACATCCTGGAAGAGGGGAAGCAGGTGAGATTCCTGCACGGTGCCGCCACTGTGAATGCATATGTGTGAAGTCAGATGACCAGCTGGGATGAGGTTGAAAGGCAGCGAGCTATTGCCAAAGCAGCCTGTGGCTACCTATGTAGCCATACGATGTGGAAAAACAGCCCGCGGCTGAAGACTAGTCGCTGTAAAACGGCCCGCGACGAAAGACTCGTCGCGGGTTTGTATTTACATATCAAAAAAGTACGAAGGAGGAGAAATAATGAAAACCAACAGGATCCCACAAGTATTAACCGTACTGTTGATGACTGCCTGCATGGTCGTACCGCTGGCACTGACCAGCTGCGGTAACGGTGGCAGTAGCAATGAAGTCGGGCCAGCAGGTTCAGTGACGATCAAGATCGACATCACAGCCGCAGTCGAAGCCAAAGACGCAACAGCTGTGGCCCTAGCTGGACAGAAAGGTGGAAACACCTATTCCTACAAAGTTGGTATTGACGAGAAAGATAATGTTCTGACAGCCTTGCAGAACTCACCTTCTGTTGTGGCTATTGGAAGCGGCGGTTGGGGCAAATACGTCGATGCCATCGATGGTTTGGCGAGCGGAGTAGTCTCTGATGTCGCTGGCTGGACCTTTACGATTAATGGTGAGTTCGCAATGGTAGGGCCTGAGGAGATTCCAGTTAAAGATGGGGATGTGATCGTCTTTACTTATGTCACTTCCTGGGAGTAGCCTAAAAGTAAACATTGAGAACCGACCAGTGTTCAGTCGACTAATAAACAAATCTGCACAGTAGACAGTAACACTTGCATAAGGCATTAATCGTATGAGAGATACACATCCTTTCATAGCCTTCAGCTACTTTGTCGCGGTCATATCTCTGACGATGTGTGCGACGCAGCCGATTGTGGTCGCTTTGTCACTGACTGTCGCATTAGCTTACCAGTTGATCCTCAAAGGTTTCAGAGCCACACTTCGGGTGTTTGGGTTATCCGTAGCAATTGTCCTGATCGTTACTGTATTCAATATGGTCTTCGTCAACCAGGGATTCACCGTCATCTTCTATATTCTCAGTAACCCTGTTACCCTTGAAGCTGCAATCTATGGTCTATCGCTTGGTCTGATGCTCGCCGCTGTTTTGATGTGGTTTTTCTGCTATCAAGTGGTGGTCGGATCCGACCGCTTCCTGGCACTCTTCAGCTGGGCTGTGCCGACGACAGCGATGATGGTTTCAATGATCTTCAGCTATATCCCCCAGGTTCAACAAAAAGCCAGACAGATCGACGATGCTCATAAAGCCTTGGCATATGTGGATAAACCCGGGTCTGAAGCACCCGCTACCGAATCCACTGACGCAAGCTCAACCACCCTCAACTCCGAAGAAATCGACATCATCGATACAACCGACGCAAGCTCAACCACCCTCAACTCCGAAGAACTCGACATCGTCGATACAACCGTCGACGCTGGAGTCTTCGGAAAGATCGAGCCCAGCAGCGGCCCGGAATGGATTTCGCCACCTGCTAACAAAAAGCATGTCCCGTTCCTCGAGCGCCTGCGTTGGCCGGTCCGTCTATCGTCGCTACT
>JAITUO010000100.1 GCA_031286245.1 Coriobacteriales bacterium | reverse complement strand
ACCTGAGGCTCCATGCCTTGCTTCTCCATCAGTTCACGGCCGGCCAACAGGTTGAAAAGCTGGTCGCTGCCACCCATCTCGACATCAGCGCGAACCGCGACCGAGTCGTAAGCCTGCATCACTGGGTATAAGAACTCATGCAGAGAGATTGGCTGTTGGTTGGCATAGCGGTTGGCAAAATCGTCGCGCTCCAAGATGCGGGCCACTGTAAACTGGCCGGTCAGTTTGAGGATTTCGGCCATCCGTAACTGCCCCAACCAATCGTTGTTCCAGACCAGCTCGGTACGGCCCTCATCCAGTATCCGAAAAGCCTGGTCGACATAGGTC
Organism: Coriobacteriales bacterium; assembly: GCA_031286245.1. GTDB lineage: Bacteria > Actinomycetota > Coriobacteriia > Coriobacteriales > UBA8131 > WQXZ01. Next base: position 6,600 of record JAITUO010000100.1, on the reverse strand, counting down.
CGGGCATTAGCTTCGATTTCTTCTGCAGTCAAGGGTGGGCGGGTTGTGTTTCGTCCAGAAGGATCGCCGATCAGTGCAGTGCCATTGCCAATGATCAGCACCACAATATGCCCAAGGTCTTGGAATTGGCGTAGCTTACGCAGCGGTACCGCATGCCCCAGGTGCAAGTCGGGTGCTGTGGGGTCAACTCCGAGTTTGATGCGCAAGGGCTCCCCGCGGTCGAGCTTTTTGACCAAAGCGGCCTCGGGCACAATATTAGCTCCGCCACTTTTAATGATGTGTAGCTGTTCTGAAGTAGGACGCACGTGTATCTCCTTTTTCATATCTGGCTCAAGCAACCAGCCTGGCAGTCTGGCTCAAGCAGCCAGCCTGGCTGTTATTTCGACCAGACGATTATAATATAGCGAAGAATGAATCAGGCTTGCGCAATACGGAGCAACGAACAGAATGGAGTCAAGATGAAAGTTTTGGTGGTCGGGGGAGCGGGGTACATCGGTTCACACACCGTTTATGAGTTGGTTCGCGCTGGTCATCAGGTGGTGGTCTATGACAACCTGAGCAGTGGGCTCATGAAAAATGTGCACCCCAAAGCCCAATTCTATCTGGGTGACATTCTTGACCAGGAAAGCCTCTCGTCGATGCTGGAAGCAGAGACTACCAAAGGTGCCTTCGACGTTGCCATGCACTTTGCTGCAAAACTGATTGTGGAGGAGAGCGTCAGTCAGCCTCTGGCTTATTATCACAATAATGTCGAAGGTCTACGTTCTTTGCTCAGTGTGTTGATAAAGCACTCAGTCAGACGCCTGGTCTTCTCCTCAACAGCAGCAGTCTATGGACAGCCGGCGACGAATATCTGTTTGGAAAGCGATCCGACCATCCCGATTAATCCTTATGGCGAAACCAAACTGGCTTGCGAGAAGATGATCCAATGGGTTGCGGCTGCACATGACTTGCAGTTTTGCATTTTGCGCTATTTCAATGTTGCAGGAGCCGATGCCAGCTTGGAGATTGGACTGCAACATGACCAGCTGACCCACTTGATTCCGCTGATCATGCAAACAGCCTTAGGTCAGCGTGATATGTTTTACATCTTTGGCAGTGATTACGACACGCCGGATGGTACCTGTATCCGTGACTATATCCATGTCACCGACCTGGCACAGGCGCATGTTTTAGGAGCTGAGTATTTATTGAAAACTGATGAATCGTTGATCGCCAATTTGGGTAGTGGCAGCGGTTACTCAGTGCGTCAGGTATTGGATACTACTTTGAGGTTTTTGGATCTGCCGTATGAATACACTTCTCGCCGGCCTGGTGATCCGGCTTGTTTGATAGCAGACATTACACATGCCCGCGAGGTCTTAGGGTGGCAGCCAAAGCTAGATTTACAGACAATCCTGCAAAGTGATTATGATTTCCGCAAGAAACTGATGGGTGGCTGAAGCACATAGCTGATGGGTGGCTGAAGCACATAGCTGTTGGGTGGCTGAAGCGTAAAACTGACAAGGTGCTTTGTTACTGGTGCTAGTCAGAAATCCACCTGAACAGCTGTTTACCCGGGTGAATGGCAGCATATAAACAGACTTTGATATTCATGGATATACGGAAAGCTGCTAGAATGGCAAAATTATAAGTAGAGCAACAATCGTTCAGGCAAGGTTAGCTAAGTCCTGACAGAGTAAAGACTCAGCAGTCCAAATTCATATCCAGGGAAAACATGTCCAGTTTGACATGGCAATTGCTGTGTTCAAACACCAGTAATGCTTTCAGATATCTGAAAGTGTGATCCAAGGAGCGTGAGTTTAATGCTGAAGAATTGTATGAAAGTAAACAGATTAATGGGAGTAGCTGTCGGTTTAATGTTGGCAATGGGACTGGTTATCGGAATCACTCCTCAACTTGCATCGGCTGATGATGGTGTGTCTGCAGTCAATAGTGATCTGATCGTGTCTGCGCAGGATGGGAAAACTGATAAGAGTGATCAACCTGTCCTGGACAATGAGACTGGTTCGGAGCTGACTGACGGCCTTAATGAGACGCTGACCACCGAGCTAAGTTATATGACTATTGGTTCCAGTGGCTATATCCCAAGTGACGATGATGTTTTTGTATTCAATGTAATCGTAGCCTGCATGGCTTTGGTCGGCATCGTAGCTGTCGTGATCTATCTCAAGAAGGACCAACAGAAAGTCGAACAAGCCAACGCTTTATTGAATGCTGACAAGGTTGAAAAAAAGCAGTAGGCTGGTAAAAGCTTACATAGAAAAATGAGCTGATAGACAACAGAGAGGCTCTTAACAACGGGATGAAAAATGAGAAAACCCCGGCCGGCTCGGCCGGGGTTTTACCAAACATGAGTATTGGCAGGTTCATTCATCAAGGTGGATCTTTCCCGGTTGTTGGGTCTTCTGTGCCTGGCGGTATAATACCGGGCCGATTGCCCGGACCACCTCCCGGGTTACCACCAGAGCCACCTGAACCACCACCTGTGTCACCTCCGGGATTCACCACTGCAGGCGGTTTTCCTGGATAATCAGTTGGGTCGTAGGGGTCTGTGCCAGCTTGAATCTCATCCCAATCAGAGAAACCATCTTTATCAGAATCCGTAGTCTTGAGTTTGTAAATCTCAGCTTCTTCGGCTGTCATGAAGTCCGTTTCAGCTTTCTGGCGATAAGCCGGTGCAGGTGCCCAGGCAAACTCTTCGGAAGGAACACCATCTAAAGCGTTAGACATGAAGGTCCGCCATACCGGGGCGCAGGTCAGACCCCCTTCGTTACGGTTGATGTATGTCAGGCTATCCCGGAAACCAACCCATACTGCAGTTACCAATTGCGGGGTGTAACCGATAAACCAGGCATCCGTCCAGTCATCCGAAGTCCCGGTCTTTCCAGCGATGTCACGCCCTTGAAAAGCAGCCTCAGTACCAGTACCACGTTGAACCACTCCACGTAATACACTGGTGGTTGCGTATGCAACCTCGGGAGTCAGAACCCGTGTCGGAATTGGTACAGGTTCTGCAATGACTTTCCCATCACGATCAATGACCTGAACGATAGTTGTTGGTTTGTAATGAATACCACCGGTTGCCAGCGTACCAAAAGCGGAAGCCATTTCCATGGTGCATACACCATTCGAACCGAGCACTATCGAGTTTACTGCGATTAAGTCAGAGGTAATCCCCATTCGATGAGCGGTATCAGCAATCGCTTCTGGGCCAATAGCCCTGACAATTCGTGCATAGGCAGTATTATAGGAATACCAAGTGGCATTGGCGATCGGCATATCGCCATAACTGCCTCCTCCATAGTTCTTGACATCCCAGTTACCAATTTTCAAAGGTGAACTGCAATTGATATTTGTTAGAGGAGAATAGCCTTTTTCGATCAGTGTTACCAAAGCAAACGGCTTAAAACTCGATCCGGCTGATCGACGCATCTGCCAGCAGGTGTTGAATTGATCGGCATAGAAGTCTTTGCCTCCGCGCATGCAGAGAATGTATCCGGAATTGGGGTCGACACAAGTTAGCGAAACTTCCGCTCCCTCAGGTAATAAACTCTCTCTGGCAGCACAGGCTTCATTGGCCCACTGTTCGTATTGCAGGTCGATAGAAGTATAGACGTCCAAGCCGCCTCTCAGAACAACATCATAGGGCAGCAACTCGAAGAGTTCGTGGCGAGCATATGAAGTGGAGTAGGGAGCGAGGTAGATGCCATCAACTGTCCGATACTTGACATTCAAACCCAAGTCGCAGAGTTTAGCTGTGTCCATCTCGTCTTCTGTGATGTAGCCATTGACATACATCCGTTCGAGCACAATATTACGCCGATAACGAGCATTCTCGGGATAAACAACTGGGTTATTGTACTCCGGGCTTTGTGGAATACCGCAGAGCAGCGCAGCTTCGACTAGTGTCAAATCAGCAGCATCTTTGGAGTAATAATGTTGAGCAGCAGATTGAATACCCCAGCTCCCATCACCGAAATTGATGGTGTTGAGGTACATCATCAAGATTTCTTCTTTAGTGAACTTCTCCTCCAGCTGTTGTGCCAACGCTGCCTCACGCACTTTTCGACGCAATGTCATCTCATTGGCAGAGTCCTGCATAATGGTTTGCCTGATCAACTGCATGGGTATGGTAGAAGCGCCTTGAGTGACGTTAGTAGTCATGTCAATATAGACAGCTCGCAAAACGCCATAATAATCCACACCATCATGCTGCCAGAAACGCTCATCCTCAACAGCAATAATTGCATCGAATACTACCGGAGCAACCTGATTAGATGTCACAGGAGTCCGATCGAATTCGTAGAGTTCGGCTAGTAGAGTTATCCTGTCTGAAGCAAAGAACCTGGTTTTACCTTCAGTGTTGTAGTTCTCGATTCCTTCCAAACTTGGTAAATCGACCAACCAGGATTGCCACAGGTTATATACCCCAATGACGGACAAGCACAACACACCGATAATGGCTGTCAGAACTACTATCGGTGTGAATTTGAAAATATGCTTTTTGGGTGGCTTGCGGGCCCGTTTTTTGCGCGATGACATGCCAACCTCCTATGTCCCTTTATTACGAGCTATATTATCCCTCAAAACCAGACGGTCTTGTTCTGGATATTAAACTGTCAAATGAATGCCACCTTTGGGTTAACTGGGGTAACAATGTACTTGATGTATTGACACCACTTATGGTTCGCAAAGCCTCCGCAGCCGCAAAGCCCACTTAGCCCCAAAGCCCCCTTAGCCCCAAAGCCTCCGCAGCCTCAAAGCCCCCGATATAGCAGACCCCTAAAGCCCCCGTAGCCGCAAAGCCTCCGTAGCCCCAAAGCCTCTGCAGCCTCAAAGCACCCGAGACAGCAAACTCCCAAAGCCCACAGCCGCAAACCCCCAAAGCCCCCGAGACAGCTAAACTCCTAAAGCCTCATCCTTAATATGCATCATGCACAGCTGGATAGGCACAAAAACAGGCGCTCTGTCTTTTCTTGGATAATCTGCACCTGAAAAACCTAACCCGAGACAATTTTGAGGCATAGGCATACAAGGTTTACTACAATACTCAAAGGCACAACGACTCTGAGCGCTGTGCCAGCCGTCAGCAGCATCGATCTATGGAGGAAAAATGGGTTCACAAAACGGTACACACAACGGTATTCAAAACGATTCACAAAGCAGTATTTCACAAGAATTATTAAACCAGATTCAAAACAAAATCGATATGAAAACCAAGCCACGTGGAGCCCTCGGTGATCTGGAAACACTGGCAGCTAAAATCTGCCGGATCCAAAAGTCCTTATCGCCTGATTTGATAGCACCAACCATTATCGTTTTTGCTGCTGATCATGGATTAGCCCGTGAGGCTGTCAGCGCTTATCCCCGTGAAGTCTCAGCTCAAATGGCATACAACATACTGGCGGGTGGAGCAGGTATCAATGCATTCTGCCGTCAGCATGGCATTGAGGTATTACTGGTCGATGCCGGTATCGATTGGCCAGAAGGCAGACCTGATGGAATGATCGACCATTGGATGGGAGCAGGCACAAACAGCTGTCTGGTCGGCGATGCCATGAGCTCAGCAGATGTCGAAGCTTGCCTCGCAGCAGGTGCTGCTGTTGTGGATAACAACGTTGATCCTGCCTGTACGATTCTGGGGTTTGGTGAGCTGGGTATCGGTAATACCAGCTCAGCCAGTTTGTTGATGAGTGTTTTGACCGACGTGCCACTTGTCGACTGCATCGGTCCAGGAACTGGTTTAATAGGCGAGGGACTGGCCAAGAAAGTCGAGATCCTAAGCCAGGTGCGAGTTGCCCATCCACTGCCGGAGAATGCTTATGAAGCTTTGCAGATGTTTGGCGGGTACGAGATAGCCCAGATGACCGGAGCCATGCTGCGAGCTTTTGAGACTGAACGCATTCTATTGATCGACGGATTCGTTGCCAGTGCTGCCCTGCTGGCTGCTCAAAACATCAATCCAGGCATCCTGGACAACGCAATCTTCTGTCATCAATCAGGCGAGCCTGGACACGCCCGGCTACTATCCTATTTAAACGCCAGCCCTCTGCTCAGCCTCAACATGCGCCTTGGTGAAGGCAGCGGATGCGCTGTGGCTTATCCAATTATCGAAAGCGCCCTGGCTTTCTTGTCCGACATGGCCAGCTTCGAAGAAGCCGGAGTGAGCACTGGAGACCCCGAAGCTGCAGATAACTAAGCTTTAGCAAATGCGAACGCCTTGAGATCAGACAAGGTCAACAAAATGAGAGCTGCCTGGGCTATCTCTCGGTTACCCTAATCACAACATGCCACTCGTACTGCTTTTTCCATGCTTTTATAGGCAAATCCTGGGAAAATCGGAGTTTTTGGCCAAAAAGCGCACTCATGTATAGTTTTCCATCGGTTTCAACCCTATAGAATTTTGTCGCCACTCGTCTACCTGCACTTTTAAATTGTGGAGAAAACCAGATCTCGCATTTTAGGCCAAACAGCCATACATGAGAGCACTTTTTGGCCAAAAACTCCGATTTTCCGGCTCTTCGGTAGTTTGGGTGGGTGAGATTCTGGAGTAACAGCAGCCAAACGGCCAAAAACAAACAAAAGATCATGAAATGT
>JAITUO010000053.1 GCA_031286245.1 Coriobacteriales bacterium | reverse complement strand
GTGCCGATTACTATTGGGATTGACCTTAAGCTGACGCCTGCGCTTTCCAAGGCTTTCAAAATGCCGATTTCCCAGGCGATGCCAACACTGCCGCCACCACCGATCACCAGACCGAGTTTGTCTGTGGTTGTAGCCTCTCTGGTTTTTGTGTTGCCCGGAATGTGGCTGGTTTCGGCGTCCATTTTTCCTCCCGCTTTTTGCTTTCCTGCCAACGATGAATGAACACTCTCACAAGTGTTGATAGCTGGTACTCAATCTCGGAAGATTATTCTACTATGCGACTCCGTTGCTGACACTAACAACTATTCAGGTTGCCTCTGTACTTTATGTCTTTCAGCTACTCAGACTGCCCTTCTTCTTCATGCATTTCAGCAACCAACTGTTGAATCAATGGATTCATGATAATTGCTGACTCACCAGAGATTTTCATTTTTGATGCTCCTGCTTCAAAAAGCCGCCCAGCCCGATAATGATAGACCGATGCGCTAAGAGAACCCGGACCTTCTGAGTACAACTCTCTGGTGATCTGTAGAAGCTTGACCCAGACAAACATGACACTTGGGTCGTTGATTGGGTAGATGAGCGAGATTTCTCTGGTTGGGAAAGCAATCAGTGATCCATACTGGCCGACTAAGGCTCCTGGTTGAGGGTCTGGAGCATCATCTAGATCAGTAATACGCTCCCCAGCCGAAACTTCACTGTCCCCAGCCAAACTTCGCTCATCCCCAGCCAAACGCTCGTACTTCTGCAGTTCATAAACGAGATTAGCTGCAAAAAAGTGACCAGCGGACAGAACGTAAAACATGTCTCCTTCAACATCGACTTCCTCTGTAGTAAATGAATAGTTCCTACTTATGTTAGTTTTACCAATGTCGAACAACTCATCGCTGAACCTACCCCAAGGCCAAGCCTCCTCTGCTCCGATTGGACGTACAGCTTCTGGCAAATCAAAAACTAAAGTCTCTAGTAAACCGGAGACAAGCTCTCTTGTCAGCAATGCTTTGTCTGTGATGGATGAGATGTATTCATGCGAATAAATACGGACTCCGATATAACCTTCAGCTTGAGAGAAGTCATGCAATACTGAATCAAGAGACTGCATATCGGTAATAGTCTGCAACACCCGGTCGAAATACTCATACACATTCTGCTTATACTTGGTAGTGTTTTGCTGATTGCAATCATGAGCTAAGTTGTATAAGCCCAGCTCGATATCATCATTTACATTCCATAATCTGGCAGCCGTATCCTTGGAGACGACTACCTTGTCATCGACCACCTGGCACTCGATTTGCTGCTCCGTAAAATAATCATGGACAGCTTGTAAAAACAACCTATATTGTTCGTCAGTGAAAAATTGTGCCCAATCCGGCACTGCTTGGCTCGTCATGTCAACCCCCCTTGAGTTACACACTTGAGTTATACATTTGGCACTTGTGTCTTGGCACATGGCACTTGTGTCTTGGCGCTTGGGACTTTGCACTGAGCACTTAGCACTCAGCACTGAGTACTTAGCACTTGGTGCATCATCCATACTTCTACTCGTCCAGTATACAGTTTGCTAGCAGCAATTCACAGGCAGATACTAGTGCATTTCATCAGCCTGACAATTGCTTTACGCTCAACACCTAGTCGCCTGGAGCGATTTGTTATCATTCTCATCAGCATATATCAGCACCCGCTAATGCTAAATACTGATTGCAGCTTACAGCACTTTTTGACAACGAAGCCAAATAAACAAGCCGCGAGAGAACCTCGGGAGACACTCACACCATGTCAACAAACAACACTAAAGAGCAGGAGCGCGCCGAGCTACACCGTACGATCTGGGCTATCGCTAACGATCTGCGTGGCAGTGTGGACGGCTGGGACTTCAAACAATACGTACTGGGAATGCTGTTCTATCGCTATATCTCTGAAAACCTGACCGCCTACATCAATACGAACGAACACAAAACCGGTGATATAGCCTTTGATTACGCAACCCTGGCTGATTCAACAGCCGAGTTGGCCCGGGCAGACCTGGTGAATACCAAAGGCTTCTTCATCCTGCCCAGCGAGCTGTTTGCGAACGTTCAGAAACGCGCTGCTCATGACGAGAACTTGAACATGACGCTTGAGAAAGCCTTCAGGAACATCGAAGCCTCTGCCCAAGGTACAGAAAGTGAATACAGTTTCAAGGGACTCTTCCAGGACTTCGACGTCAACAACAACAAACTGGGTGGCACTGTAGCCAACCGCAATGACAAGCTGGTCAAGCTACTAAACGGTGTCTCAGTTATGAAGCTCGGTGACTACCAAAACAACACCATCGATGCCTTTGGTGATGCCTATGAGTATCTGATGGGTATGTATGCCAGCAACGCAGGTAAAAGCGGTGGAGAATACTACACTCCCCAAGAAGTTTCCGAGCTATTGACGTATATTGCCCTGGTTGGCAAGACCGAGGTTAACAAGGTCTACGACCCAGCCTGCGGCAGTGGTTCGCTGTTACTGAAGTTCGCCAAGATCCTCGGCAAAAACAATGTCCGCCAAGGCTTTTTTGGCCAAGAGATCAACCTGACTACCTACAACCTCTGCCGCATTAACATGTTCTTACACGACATCGACTTCGACAAATTCGACATTGCCCATGGCGATACTTTGACCGATCCTCAGCATTGGGACGACGAACCTTTCGAGGCCATAGTCTCCAATCCACCTTACTCCATCAAATGGGACGGCAGCGATAACCCTCTTTTGATTAATGACCTACGCTTCTCCCCCGCCGGAGTACTGGCGCCGAAATCGAAGGCTGACTTCGCTTTCATCATGCACTGTCTGGCCTGGCTGGCGACCAATGGTACTGCAGCCATCGTCTGCTTCCCCGGCACACTCTACCGTAGTGGAGCAGAGAAAAAGATCCGCCAGTACCTGATCGATAACAACTATATCGACTGTATCATCCAATTGCCCGACAACCTCTTCTTTGGTACCACCATCGCCACCTGCATCATGGTGCTTAAACGGTCGAAAACCGAGAACTCCACACTGTTCATCGACGCCAGCCGCGAGTTCGTAAAGGTGACTAACAGCAACAAACTGACTAAACAGAACATCGACACCATAGTTGCAGCTTTTACTAGTCGGGAGACAACCGTGCATTTCTCCAGACTGGTTCCCAACAGTGAAATAGCAGATGAGGACTACAACCTCTCTGTCAGTACATATGTGGAGAAGGAAGATACCCGCGAAGTTGTTGATATTTCTGTTTTGAATACCGAGATTGAGGCCATAGTATCCCGCTCAGATCAGCTCCGCCGCGAGATCGCGGAAATCATCTCTGAGATCGAGGGATCATGAGCACACTGCAACGTCTGATAGCAGAGCTTTGCCCGGATGGTGTGGAGTACAAGACGCTGGGTGAAGTATGCCTACCCACAATGACTATCAACTGGAAACAGACTCGCGAGCATTTCTTTTATATCGATTTATCTTCAGTTGATATTGGAACAGGCATGATTTCCGAAATGCAAGTTATCGACTCGACTACTGCTCCCGACCGCGCACAAAAAATCGTAATCACTGATGATGTCATTTTTGGCACAACTAGGCCAATGCTTAGGCGATTTTGCTCTATACCTCCAGAGTATAATGATCAAATCTGTAGTACAGGTTTTTGTGTTTTACGAGCTAACCAAGTCTTTGTACTGCCTAGGTATGTTTTTCATACAATTAGCTCCGCAGATTTCTTTGTATATGTTGAAGCAAATCAGCGAGGTTCTGCTTACCCAGCGATTAGCGACAGAGTTGTACGTGATTATCACTTACCCATTCCTCCATTGCCTGTTCAACAGGAGATTGTGCGTATCCTTGATAAGTTCACAGCATTGGAAGCGGAGCTGGAGAGCAAACTTGAAGTGGAGCTGGAAGCTCGAAAAAAGCAGTATGAATTCTACAGGGACTACCTGCTAACGTTTGATGCAGAGGACAACGAGTTATTTCGAGAAAAACATAATAGCAAGCCTCAGATCAGTTACCACTGGATGAACTTGGGGGATGTCTCAAAAATGGCTGCTGGTACTTCTATTAACAGACAAAGTATCAGTGAAATACAAGATGATGAGTATTTATATCCTTGTTTTGGAGGTAACGGTATACGAGGCTACACTAGAGAATTTAACAGAGAAGGTGATTCTATTCTTATTGGTCGTCAAGGCGCTTTGTGTGGCAATGTCAAACGCGCAACAGGAAGATTCTATGCAACAGAACATGCTGTAGTTGTCGATACAAAAGAACATGTGGATTGGAAATGGTTGTTTCACATGCTAGAACATATGAATCTTAATCAGCATGCAACAAAATCAGCTCAACCAGGTTTGGCTGTGTCCAATATTGAGAAGCTCACAATCCCTATCCCACCCCTTGAAGAGCAGGAACGTATCGTTGCTATCCTTGATCGCTTTGATGCACTGGTGAATGACTTAACAAGTGGACTACCCGCCGAAATCGCTGCTCGTCGCAAACAGTACGAATACTATCGCGATAAGCTTCTGACATTCAGAGAGCTAAAGGTCTTCTCCCCATGATTGTAATAAAAAGTCTGTTGCTCTAACGATCCGGATGCCTTCGATATCGACAGGGTGGTCTCCCCTACCGACGATAACATAACGGGGATAGGCATCTCTGATCCTTATCAGTGGGCTCAATTCACGCTCAAAGGTTAGTGCATCGTCAATCGAATCAGCAACTTGAATGTAGACGCGCTTTCCTGGCTTAGCAACAATGAAATCGACCTCGGTGTTCTGATAGGTACCAATGCTCACATCATATCCATAGTAGAGGAGTTGTAGATAGATGATGTTTTCCAGTGCTCGACCCTGGTCGGTATCGCGATACCCTGATAGGTAATTACGTAAACCTAAGTCAACAATATAGTGTTTACCAAGGGTTTTTAGATAATCCTTGCCCTTTATGTCGTAGCGGGAAACTGGGTAGAACAAATAAGCATCTTCAAGTGCAGAGACGTACGCCTCGACAGTGGCAGACGAGTGATTGAGTTTTTCCGATTTTAATGTATTTGAGATGCTATTGAACGAGTTTTTATTACCGATATTATCAGACAGGAAAAGCAGTATCCTGCGTAGCAAATCGGGATTAGAGATCCTACGAGATCGCCAGCTTTCACGATCGAGAATGTCTCGGGTGATTACCGACTGATAGAGGGTGTCCATGTAGACGCGATGCTCATTGATGGTTGTAGGTCTTGTTGCCAGATATGGCAGACCTCCATATTGGCGGTATTCGATAAAGAGCTGGTTGATAGAAAAAAACGATTCTCCGTCTGTCAGCACCTCGTAGTGCATCTGATCGATGTCGGCGTTTGGTGAGATAAGCCCTCTGAATTCTAAATATTCCTTGAAGGTAAGGGGAAGCATCTTTATCTCGACATAACGTCCCGACAAATAGGTAGCTAATTCGCTTGAGAGTAAAAACGCATTGGATCCGGTTACGTATATATCACAAGCAAAATCGACGCGCATGGCGTTAACTGCTTCTTCCCATCTGTCGATCCTCTGGACCTCGTCAATCAGAATGTAGAGACAATCAGTGCCGGTTCTTTGCTGGAAGTATTTGTACAGGGATTGAGAGTCTTTAGGGGTATCAGCGCTGAGTGATTCCAGGTTGATGAGGATTATGCGTTCACTGGGAACTCCATCATCCAGCAACCTCTGTGAAATCAGGGTGAGCAGAGTAGATTTACCACAGCGTCGGAGACCTGTGATAACTTTGATCAGGTTGTCATCGCGAAATCGCATAACTTGATCTAGATATTTACTACGTGGAAAAATGCTCATTGGTATTCCAATCAAGTGTTCACAAGTATTACAATCATGTCAAAAACTTGTGTTTTTCACGAGTTTTTGACATGATATCACTTTGTGTCATCTCTTGACGCTTACATTGTGATATGCCATGTCAGGCCCTTTGATTGGCTTGTTTACGCTGACAGGGAGTTTGATCGTAAGCATACTTATTCTATTACTAGCCTTGTCCTGCTATCATTTTGCTTGGATGTTTTGGACCAATGCAAACTCAAAGCAGTAGCAAACTTTAAGCAGTAGCCAACTCAAAGCAGTAGCAAACTGAAAGTAGTAGCCAGTACCAGCTAGTACTATGCGGGGAGAAAACAACTGATAACTACCATCTCGGATACAGCATCGTTCCCGAAAGGGTTAGCCCACGGGCTTATCCACATATTGGAGATACAACGTGAGTACATATAACATCATCGCCAGCAGCGATGAAAGCACGGTCGTTGCCGAATACATTCCAGACCTGCGCTCAGCCACCGATTACCAGAGTGAAGCTGACCTGGAACGCGAGTTCATTAATAATCTTGTCCAGCAAGGTTACGAATACCTGCCGATCACCACCGAAAGCGCACTGCTGGCCAATCTGCGACGCCAATTGGAGGTTTTAAACCACATCAGCTTCACGGGCGATGAGTGGCAACGTTTTTGCACAGAGGTCATCGCCAACCCTAACGATGGTATCGTTGAAAAGACCCGGAAGATTCAGACTGACCACATTCAGGCGTTCCGGCTAAGTGACGGTAGTACGCAGAATATCATGCTAATCGACAAGAAAAGTATCCATAACAACCGGCTGCAAGTCATCAACCAGTACGAATCCAGCGGTGGGGCACGTCAGGCTCGCTATGATGTGACGATTCTCGTGAATGGACTGCCACTGGTTCATATCGAGCTGAAGCGGCGCGGAGTAGCGATCCGGGAAGCCTTTAACCAGATCAACCGCTACCAGCGCGACAGTTTCTGGGCAGCGGCTGGCTTGTATGAATTCATACAGATATTCGTAATCTCAAACGGTACGCATACCAAGTATTACTCCAACACCACGCGCGATTCGCAAGTCCGGGAGCAGAGCTCCAGTGAACGGCGGCGTAGTAAAAAGACTTCCAACAGCTTCGAGTTCACCTCGTTTTGGGCTGATGCCAGTAACCAGGTCATCCCCGACCTGGTGGATTTCACCAAGACCTTTTTCGCCAGGCACACACTGCTCAACATCCTCACGCGGTTCTGCGTGTTCACTGCCGATGACCTACTGCTGGTAATGCGCCCCTATCAGATCGCAGCGACCGAGCGGGTGCTGAGGCGTATTGTTGTCTCCACAAATTACAAACAAACCGGTAAAACGGAGGCCGGCGGATACATCTGGCATACAACCGGCAGTGGCAAGACACTGACCAGCTTTAAAACTGCTCAGTTGGCAACAGGTCTGGAATCTATACAGAAGGTCTTGTTCGTCGTCGACCGCAAAGACCTCGACTACCAGACAATGAAGGAGTATGACCGGTTTGAAAAGGGAGCTGCGAACAGCAACACATCCACTCGGGTGCTACAGCGGCAACTGGAAGACCCGAATGTACAGATCATCATCACAACAATCCAGAAGCTGGACTTGTTTATCGGACGGAATCGCGAGCATCCGATCTATCGTCAGCATGTCGTGATCATCTTCGATGAGTGTCATCGGTCGCAGTTCGGCGAGATGCATCGCCGCATTACGCGCTCGTTTCGTAATTACCACCTGTTTGGTTTTACCGGCACCCCGATCTTTGTGGCTAATGCGGCGGTTTTTGGTGGAGCTTTTGCTACCGGAGCAAATCCACTGATTCGTACGACTGAACAAGCCTTCGGCGAACAGTTGCATACCTATACGATCGTCGACGCCATCCGTGATGGTAATGTACTGCCGTTTCGTATCGACTATGTCGACTCTGTCGGTATTGCCAGTGACATCATTGACAAGCAGGTGCCTGCTATTGACATCGAAAAAGCATTTGCTGCTCCAGAGCGTATCAGCAAGGTGGTCTCTTATGTCCTGGAGCACTTCGACCAGAAAACCAAGCGCGGGCCTGGTTATTCTTACATGCACAAAGGGCGGCGAGTGGACGGTTTCAACTCGATTATGGCTGTGTCCTCTATCCCGATGGCGATGCAGTACTATGCAGAGTTTCGCAGACAGTTGGCGGATAACGAAAGTAGCCGGCAAAAACTGAACATCGCCACCATATACAGCTTCAGTGTCAACGAAGACGATCCCGAATCTGGCCTGCCGGACGAGGATTTCGACAACTCACGCCTTGATCAGAGCTCACGCGATTTTCTGGAAGCCGCGATTGCCGATTACAATGCGGTTTTCTCCACAAATTATTCGACATCAGCAGACGGCTTTCAAAACTACTATAGCGATGTCTCAACCCGGGTCAAAAACCGCGAGGTCGATTTGCTGATTGTTGTGAATATGTTCCTGACTGGATTTGACGCCACGACTTTGAACACTCTATGGGTGGATAAGAACTTGCGCTCACATGGGTTGATACAGGCGTTTTCCCGCACCAATCGGATTCTGAACAGCGTCAAGACCTATGGCAACATCGTCTGTTTTCGCAACTTGCTCAAAGCGACGGAAGAGGCGATCGCCCTGTTTGGTGACCGGGAAGTGGGCGGGGCTGTGTTACTGCGGCCTTACCAGGACTACTACCTGGGGTATATGCTCGGTGGTGAAGACGGTCAGCCGGGGTATATGCTCGGTGGTGAGGACGGTCAGCCGGGTATATGGCAGCCGGGCTATGTCGAGTTGGTTGACGAGCTACTGCGAGATTTTCCTTTGGGCGAGCTTGTTGAGAGCGAGCAGGCTCAGCGGGTATTTGTCCGGCTGTATGGAGCAATCTTGCGGCTGCGAAACATATTGACGGCATTTGACGAGTTCGAGGGTAACGAGATCTTAAGCCTGCGTGAATTGCAGGATTATCAAAGCGAATATCTTCGCATTTATGACATATTGCGTGGCAGCCTGACTGTCGATAAGGAAAACATCAATGATGACCTGGTATTCGAGCTGGAGCTGATCAAACAGATCGAGGTGAACATCGACTATATCTTGATGCTGGTTGAAAGCTTTCATGATTCGAACTGCGAAGACCGCAATGTGTTAGTGGCAATCGACAAGGCGATTGCTTCCAGTTTGGAGTTGCGTTCAAAGCGAGAACTGATCGAGCGGTTTGTAGCACAGGTTTCGGTGTCTACTGTTGTCGATCGCGATTGGACTGAATATGTGCAAGCACGGCGGGAAGAGGACCTGGCTACCTTGATCGCCGCACAACGACTGCGGGAAGCAGAGACCAGGCGGTTTATCGAGACAGCTTTCCGGGACGGGGTGTTGAAAACCACTGGGACGGATCTAGATAACCTATTGCCACCAATCTCATTGTTTGCTGGGATAGGTGAAGGTGGAGAATATCGCCGATTAATTATCAAGCAGGCGGTCATTGATTTGATGCAGGCTTTCTTTGAGAAATACTTCGGGTTGGTGTGATGAGGCTGGCTGTATTAGCGACGGGCATTTATGTGCGTGGTGACGGGCGGTCACGTGCGTGGCGATGGGCATTGGCAGTCGTGGCGACGGGCATTCATGTGCGTGGTGACGGGCGGTCACGTGCGTGGCGATGGGCGTTGGCAGACGTAATGACGGGCATTCAAAAATCCGTAATAATCTGGAAATCTTCCCGTTAACTATTGGAAAACTGAAAAACATAAGTAATAATGTTAGGTTATGAAGAAACCACCTGAAGTAATGCTTTGGTGGTTTCGATATGGAGTTCTCGGGTTAGGGGATTTGTTAATGCCCCATAAATGTGTCTGGGGCAATAAAAGGTTCAAAGGAGGAAGAATGCAGAAATCAAGGAAAAAAGTACTATCTGTATTACTCGCAGGTCTGGTAGCGATGACGATGTTTATTGCTTTACCAACTACTGCGATGGCGGCACCACCGGATCTGACGTTTACAGTTGAGCCAGGAAGTGCTGTGCCTTTGCGAACAATCACAAATGTTGATAATCCAATTGGAGACCTTGGAAATTACTACATCATAACCAGCTCTCCTGATGGATCTACATACAATTTGGGCGCTAATGTAGGACCGACCGGTGCTGATCGCCCTGAATACATCATTGGCAGTGATATTAATGTAATTAGTGCAATAGGTAGTTTTACAACCTTATATGAAGTGAGTGCGGCTGGAATAGTATTGAATTATGGATCAGTCCAGCTTACTAATGACTTGTTATGTGCTCCTACTCCCGGTACCACAACAATTGTCAGCGGAGCAGGTCAAGCTACAATATCTAATTATCAATATGTTCAATATTGCAGTCTCTATCTGGTTCCAGAAAGCTTGTACCCCACAGGTGGTGGGTTAATTGATCTAGGCAATGCTGCTGTGCTAACAATCACAGCAAATGGTGACATCACCGGTTTACCTGCTGGAAAATACACTTTGTACACTGTGTGGACAAGTTCATTGACTTTGCCTCAGCATAGCGCTTATTTTGCAGGAACCGAGATTACAGTGACGGCTGCCCTCCCGAATGTCTGCGCTATCGACACAACGGAATTCCCAACCCTGGGAAATGCCTTAGCAGTAGTCGACGACGGGGAGACAATCAGATTAATTGACGACATTCTACTGACAAGTTCAGTATTTATTGACAACGGTAAGCAGTTCACAATTGACACGAATGGTTTTACCCTGGACTTCGACTATAACTCTCTAACAGTGGATGAAAGCGATGTTACCTTTAACGGTGTCTCGAATTTCGAGAATCTGTTATGGATTGATATGATTAATTGTAAGGTTGTGTATAACGGCAACCTGGTTTTAACTGACGGCTTTTTTGCTGTAATCGAAGGTTCTGAAGCAACCCTCAACGGCAATCTCACTTGTCTTTCTGATGATGGCGTTGGTGCTTCTAAAGGAAGTAAGGTGACCGTAAACGGCGATATATCAGCTACAGATGTTGGCGTTATCGCCAGGTATCCAGAGACGACAGTTTTCGTAGCTGGCAATGTCGAAGGATACGACGGCGTTGTTTGTCTCGAAGGTGCGACAGTTAACATCAACGGCAATGTCAAGGCAACCGGAGGAGAAGGTGTCGGTGTCTACAGTGATGGTTATTCGGTCCCAGATGACACAATCGTATACCTCTTGACCCAGGTGTTTGTCAGTGGCAATGTTGTTTCTGAAGGCGATGATGGTTGGGGAGTAGAAGCCTATGACAATGGCCAGATCACTGTCGATGGTACCATCACGGCAGCTGGCACGTTTATGATTGTTAATGGTGATACTGTTACCAAGAATCCCACATCTTTAAAGAGCGGTTATAGCCAGTATTCCGATGATCCAGATGGAGAGCTATTGACCATCACCGCGATCTGGCTGAAGATCAATACCACACCGCCAGTCACTCCTCCTGTCTCCCCACCAACCGGTGATTTGAGCACCATGGTAAGCTTACTGATTCTCATGCTGACCTTGATCGCCGGCACTTTCAGCACCTTGCTGTACAGAAAGCAGCGTCAGTTCATCTAAGCTTCTTTGGGTAGTAAGACACATTAAAAGGCGGCTGTAACAAGCCGCCTTTTTCAATAATCCATGAATTTCATGTGGAGAAAACCGCTAAGGTCTTCTCCACATTATGGTTTTTTGGATCTGTTTATCTGTTATTTCGAGCTTCTTCCAGGGTAAAGCCACCATATTTGTATGAATACCAGTCGCCATTACCGAACCCTTCCACTTGTATCTTGATTAGGTTTTCCTCATATCGGCTCAGATCGAAGTTGACTATCACCGTGCTTTCAGGACGGCCTACATTCATGCTATCAGCTTGGATGGCTGGTATATGGATAGTCAGAGTTGCGGTAAGTGTTCCGGTAGCACGGCTGTCAACGATTGTGCCATTCAATGGATATCCAGTATCGAACTGGCCGTAAACGACTCCGGGGATTCCATTGAAGAAGCCAAAGAATACATACATATCGTTTGAGGTGACCCAGTATCCACCGATTTCTGTAAACAGGTATGTGAAAGCCCGTTGGTCTGGGAATCGAGCGATCGTGGCTGCCAAGTCGACATTGTTGAAATCTAACTCGGGAATTGGAGAAGCATTTTCGAGATTTATCACGTCTGCTGTGTCTCCTGGAGCCGACGTGTCTCCTGGGGCTGCTGTACCCTGGCCAGGGTTTAGGCTGTTTTCTGGTTTCATACTCTGCTCATTGTTGCAGGACGCCAGAGTTATTAGCAAGACAGCCAAAACACTCACAGCAGCAATTGCAGTTAAGGGTGTTTGTACTCTGGTTTGTCTGGATGGCTTTTTGATGATTAGCAGGATGTTGTGATATGTAGCTTTCATTTTTCCCTCCTGTCTTTGGGTGCAAGCACCATTTCTGGTGTGACACAAAGATTCCCTGTTGGATTAATGATAACAGTTAATGTGGCGGTTTGGGAATTGGGGATTGGGGGCGTGGGGTGGAGGGTGTGGAGGTCACAAGGTGCATCTGAGAAGTATCGATATCAGCATCTGCTATTCTATGAAGCGCAGTGTCCGTCCGGAGACCGGACACGCCAAGTTTTTGAACCGCTAGCTGATACTAGCGCTTCTTTTTATATCGGCGATACCGCTGTCGGATCTTCCAGCCCACCTCAAATGCTTAGAACCTGGCTGACTACCAGTTATCTGGCAAACTGGTATTAACGATTGGCGACGAAGGATCAGACAGGCGGCGTAGGTAGGTAAAGGAGGGTTACACCATATTTGGAGTTTGACTCAAATCATCAAACCAATTAGCAAATTTTGCCGCAAAAAGGGCCTTTTTGTATGATATTCTATGTGATTTAATTCGATATGTTTTCATGCACGACTCATCTACCAGGCATTTTAAATTTCATAGTATAAAAAGCGACCTCCCACCTCATGGAAAATCATACAAAAGGGCCTTTTTTGCGGCAAAATTTCGGTAATTGAGTAATCTTGATAGCTTTTTGGTGTTTTGGCCTGCTTTCTTTAGGAGCATTTGGCGAGCAGTGAAAGGATTGCGAAACAAGCCAGATGCCAGCTCGACACAGTAGAAAAGAGCTCGACAGAGCAATACAGAGCTTTCTTGGTGTGAACAGTAATTGTGGGGGAGGTGTGGGGTATAGGGGATGCATGGAGCATTTATTAGAATCGATATCAGCATCTGCTATACTATGAAGCGCAGTGTCCGTCCGGTAACCGGACACGCCAAGTTTTTTGAAGCGCTAGCTGATACTAGCGCTTCCTTTTATATCGGCGATACCGCCGTCGGAGCTTCCAGCCCACCTCAAAGAGCGTCACTAGCGTCGCAGCAATCGTAGCGACTGCAGCAGCTGTTTGAAGATTCGCTGGCATACATCTCACCTCCTTCCAGTTGAGACGTAAGGAGGCGTGCCCGACAACGAACACTACGCTGGTAGCAGTTTATCACCAAATAACTAATAAGGGAACATTTGTTCGATACAATGCATCCAGAACCTGAATAGCAGAAATATGTTGATAAAGAAGAGCTCTTGTTCTAGTGATATCACTGCCAGATAGACTCCCAATGGTATCAACACTACAACGCATTGTCGTTATATACTGACTGTTGAGATAACAACCCTTAAGTAGGGTTACATAGGGAGTAACTGGGAGGAGAATACTATGTCCAGGAAAAATCAACTGGGTAAAATCGCTATGCATTTGACACGAAAGAAATTGTCGGTCTTTTTAGTGGCTTTGTTATTAGTGGGTCTGATTCCTGCATTACCAGAATTTGCTTTTGCGACTGACGAAGGGTGGCAAAACCAAAATGAGGGAGTTCTGGGCTCGCTTGTTGTGAATGAAGTGGACGCAGTGGGAGAAGCTGCTTATGTGCTTGAATCGTTATTTGAGGCTGAGGGGAAGGACTCAGTTGCTGCTACCGATGTGCTTGAATCGCCAGGTGAGATTAGGGAGGAGGATTTTATCGAGGAGGATGCCTATTTGCCTAATGATGCCGAAGAGGTTGAACCGCAGGCAAACTCTGTGTATGCCCAGTCCAATCATCTCTTTCAACTAACTATCAGGACACCAGTTAACGGATCCACATTCATACTTCCGACAAGTAGTTACTTAAATGGCAGACACATCCGCAAATACTACAACTGGCTGGTCGACTGGGGTGATGGTAGTACCCAGTATGTCTTGGGTGAAAGCTTTGAGGATAGTGGCATTGCTCATTCATATACAGTGGCTGGAAACTATACTATCAGTATTACACCAAACGGTACAACAGATGCTTGGCTTGCAGCTTTTGGTTTTGATGGAAATATATCTGATTCGGGTGTAAACAGTATTATTAATAGGGCAATGGTGATAGGAGTGCCAAGTCCGCTTACACCAGAGATGACTCGAAACACTGCACAGATAGCTGGCACAGCCACAGCTCCAGATAGAGAATGGGCTAACTCATTCTACCAATGTGAAAATCTTATCTCAGCTCCAGTTTTTTTAGGGTGGGAAGGGATAAGATCTGTTGGCATGCAATTTGCCTTTCAAATGTTTTCACGTTGCTCAAACCTCTCTACATTACCTCCTGGCTTCAATCTCCCAGAAAATCTTGTTGAAGTAGGAACAGGCTTCGTAGCTTGGATGTTTAAAGAGTGTGAGAGTCTCACTCGACTACCGGACGGTTTCAATCTACCACAAGGTATTACCAGCGATAATGGTTTTTTCGCATTAGGATTTCTTAGCCGCTGCACAGGTTTGTCAGAGTTACCTGAAGGCTTCAACTTGCCTCAGTCTATCTCAAAAACAAATTATGGCTTTGCAAATAATATGTTTGATGGGTGCACAAACATTATCGTCTTACCCGATGGCTTCAACCTACCCCAGGGCATCACTGATGCTGGAGACTACTTTGCCGAAGAAATGTTCATCGATTGTCGTAGTCTTAAGAAGTTACCAGATGGCTTCAATCTTCCAGTAGGGATCGTTGAGGCAGGTGAACGTTTCGCAAATAGAATGTTCGTAAACTGTATTAGTCTGACGGCTTTACCCGAAGGCTTCACCCTACCCCAAGGCCTATCTTCAGTAGGAGATGATTTCGGTTATCAAATGTTTGTAAGGTGCCAAAGCCTCACTGGTCTACCCAGTGGATTCAATCTACCCCGGAGTGTCATTTCTGTAGGCAGCAATTTTGCTTATGGGATGTTTCTCTGGGCTGGGAGTTCGACATTCCAGATCAATAGCGAATTCACTTTTCCAAAAGGAGTACCCAGTAACGCCAGCAATGCCTATTACCGAACCTTCGATCTCTCAGATGCTGCACCTATCCAGAATCGTACAGCAGTATCAATTATCGGTAATAGTCCGACTCCTGATTATTCGCGACTTACTTTTGATGATCACTTTAGCGACATCCATAGTATCCCGATCAATTGGGGTGGAAGAATCTTTTCATACGCAGAAGCTGGTGCTCCTCACTCCGGCGACCTTTTTGGAACTGGTCATGCGACGATGGATGTAGCCTTACTGGTAGCTCGAATAGCCATCGGCGGAGGAATAAACCTCACAGAAGAACAGTTCACAGCAGTAGACATGGACTCCGACGGTCTGTTAACAATGGCTGATGTCTTGCTAATCATGCGTGAGGCTAGTGGTTTGTAGGCTGTTGTAGAGCACAAATAAATAGTGATCTTGAAACGGCGATACCGCCGTTAGGTTTGCTTGCGGGTTTCTCCACAAGTAGATGATTGGTGCATGATTGCTCGTACATTTTCGATGAGATAATAGCATGTCATGTTGCAGCTTATTGTTGTTATATACTACTAGGTGTTTCATGATAACCTGGGAAAGCTTACCAAGGTAAACAGGGAGGAGAATACAATGTCCACGACTAGAAGATATAGCAGACTTTCTATGCATTTTTTACGAAGAGTGTTATCAATCCTATTGGTGACGCTACTGTCAGCAGGAATGATTCCTCTGACACCAGAATTAGCTTTTGGTGTCGACGATGAAGCGGAAACGCTGGTTGAGGCAGTGCAGGAATCCAAAGGTGAAGCTGTGGAGGAGGACGACTATGTTCAAGGTGTTACCGAAGCGGTCGAGCCGCTGGTATACCCTGCGAGTGTCCAGGCTGGTCCGCTTTTTCAACTGACTATTAAAACTCCAGCCAACAGCTCGCTTTTCTATCTGCCAACATGTAGCACTTTAGGTTTTGTTCATAATGGCAGAAGCTATGATTGGAGTATTGACTGGGGTGATGGGGGTACACAGCATGCTTCGGGAGTAAGCTCAGACAATGATGGCATACCTCATTTATATGCAACAGCTGGGTCATATGTCATCAGTATCACTCCATATAGTTCTACAGAAGCCTGGCTTGCAGCTTTCGGGTTTTTTTATGAAGAAACAACTACAGGCGCAAACAGCTTAGCTAATAGAGCTATGGTAACAGGCATACTCAGCCCACTTACTCCTGAAATGACGCGTACCTCAGACCAGATTGAAGGTACACTCCCTGCTCCGGATAATGAATGGGCCTACACGTTTTCTATGTGTGATAGTCTTGTCCAAATACCTGTTTTCCAAGGATGGGAAAATGTCGACTCTGTTGGTGATTATTTTGCATTCTGTATGTTTAAGGACTGTAAAGGCATCTCGGTATTGCCAGATGGATTCAATCTCCCAGTAAACATAACCAAAGTAGGAAATAGCTTTGTCTCAGGTATGTTTCAAGGTTGTTATAATCTCGCTAAACTACCAGAAGGCTTTAATCTACCGCAAGGTATTACAGAAGTTGGTGATTATTTTGTATATAGTTTTTTCTTAATGTGCACGAGTCTCACAGAATTGCCAGACGGCTTTAATATCCCGCAGAATATCATTCTTCCAGGTAATGGATTTGCCGATGGCATGTTTTATGGTTGCTCAAGGCTGGCTAAGTTACCCAATGGTTTCAACCTGCCACAAAACATCACTGAAGCAGGAGACGGCTTTGCTATTCAGATGTTCGCCTACTGCACTGATTTGAGCGAGCTACCCGATGGTTTCAATCTTCCTCAGGGTATTGTAAAAACAGGCAGTTATTTCGCTGCTGATATGTTTACTCACAACATGAACCTGAACAGTTTACCAACTGGATTCAATCTTCCCCAAGGCATTATATCTGTTGGCAGAGATTTCGCATTCAGGATGTTTTACTCAGCTGGAAGTCCATCATTCCAGATCAGCAACGAATTCACACTCCCGTCCGGAATACCAGCGAATTCTGTGGATTCCTTCTACCAAACTTTCCTGCTATATACTCATGCGCCTGTTCAAAACCGCTCTGCAGCATCGATCATCGGTGATTGTCCGACGCCAGATAACTCACGCTATACCTTTGATACTCGCTTCAAAGACATTGACTACATTGCAATTAACTGGGGTGGAGAAGGCCTTGAGTATCCGGGAGCGGGAGAGCCTGGTTCTGGTGACCTTTGGGGCATTGGAGTCGTAACTATAGATGTAGCTTTGGTTATTGCCCGCGTAGTCACTGGTGGTGGTATGGATCTCACTCCAGCTCAGTTTGCGGCGGTAGACATGGACTTCGATGGATATATAACGATGGCAGATGTTATTCTGATCATGCGCAAAGCCAGTGGTTACTAATAGACGATTCGTGATGGCCTTGCGTTATTAACCTTGGTTAAGCTTACCAGGGAGAGACAGGGAGGAGAACACTATGTCTAAGTTAAATAAGCAGGATAAGCCCGCTGCACCCTTACTGCAAAGGGTGTTATCAATCTTATTGGTGACGCTATTGTCGGCTGGAATGATCCCGCTGTTACCGGTAGCGGCTTTTGGGGTTGACGATGAATCGGAAACGTTGATTGAGACAATGCAGGAATCTCAAGTCGAGGCTGTGGAGAAGGACGTCTTTGTTAACGACACTACCGAAGCGGTCGAGCCGCTGGTCAATCCCGCAAGTGTCCTAGCAGGTCAGCTTTTTCAACTGACCATCAAAACACCAGCCAGCGGTTCTACTTTCATTCTGCCTACAAATAGCTCTTTGTTGGGTTTGGGTACCAATAAAAGCTACGATTGGATGATCGATTGGGGTGATGGGAATATCCAGTATGCTACTGGCCAGAGTTCATACAATAACGGTGTACCTCACACATATACAGTAGCTGGAGCCTATACCATCAGTATCTCCCCCAACGGTTCGACAGAAGCCTGGCTTGCTGCTTTCGGCTTCCTGCAAGAAATTGAAGCTACTGGATCAAATAGTTCAATGAATAAAGCTATGGTGACTGGAATAATTGGCCCACTAACGCCTGAGATGACACGAAATTCGGCTCAGATAAATGGAACAGCAGATGCGCCAATTTACGAATGGGCTTACTTGGCATCTAAGTGTGAAAACCTGATCCAAGCTCCTGTTTTTGTGGGATGGGATACTATCAGCTCGGTGGGAAATTATTTTGGACTAAGAATGTTTTATCACTGTTATAACCTTTCAACGTTGCCTGTTGGCTTTAACCTGCCAAGAAACGTCTCTGAGGTAGGTCATGGTTTTGCTTCAGAAATGTTTAAAGAATGCAGAAGCCTCGCTACATTACCCACGGGCTTCAATCTTCCTCAAGGTATTAACAAAGCTGGGAATGATTTCGTATCCAGTCTTTTTTCGAACTGTGAGAGTCTCCAAGCTTTGCCCAATGGTTTCAATTTTCCACAGCAGATCACTTTTGCAGACAACGTATTTGCCGAAAAGATGTTTGAGAATTGTACCAGCCTTACCTTACTGCCCAATGGTTTTACCCTGCCTCAAAAAGTCACGGTTGTTGGGTATAGCTTTGCAAGAGAAATGTTTGCAGGTTGTTCCAGCCTCAACCAACTGCCCAATGGTTTTAACCTACCTCAAGGGATCATCGAAACAGGAGACGTTTTTTTGGGATCCATGTTTCGTGGCTGTACTGGTTTGACAGCCCTCCCCTCCGGATTTAATCTACCCCCAGGAATCATTAAAGTAGGCACTCATTTTGCTGCTGGTATGTTTGACTACTGTACAAGCCTTGCTGGTTTACCCAACGGGTTTAATCTACCTCAGAGTCTCACAATGGTGGGTGACTACTTCGCTGCTTCAATGTTTTTTAATTGTGTAAGCCTCACCAACCTACCCAGTGGGTTTAATCTACCACAGGGCATCACATCGGCGGGTGACTATTTCGCTGTAGCAATGCTCCATAGCTGTACAAACCTCACCGGCTTGCCTAGTGGGTTTAATTTACCTCAAGGCATTACGTCGGCTGGTGTTGGTTTCGCATACCAATTACTCTACATGACTGGAGGGACATCATTCCAGATAAACGATGAGCTAGTTCTCCCGGTAGGCATACCAGCCAGTACTGAGGATGCCTATCGTCAGGCTTTCCGGCTCTTCAATTCAGCTCCCACCCAAAACCGTACAGCAGCATCGATCATTGGTAGCAGTCCAACACCAGATAGCCAGCGAGAAACCTTTGGCTCTCATTTTAGAGATATCGAATACATTCCCATTAACTGGGGAGGCGATGGCCACGAAAAGCCAGGTGCTGGAGCACCTGGCTCGGGTGACCTTTGGGGTACCGGTACAGTCACGATAGATATAGCTTTGGTGGTTGCCCGCGTAGTCACCGGTGGTG
>JAITUO010000002.1 GCA_031286245.1 Coriobacteriales bacterium | reverse complement strand
GTCAAACAGCCTGATTATTACGAGCTGCGATGGTTTACTCCAGAGCTGGAAGTCGATCTCTGCGGACATGCAACCCTCGGCAGTAGTTATGTATTATTTGAATTTGTGGAGAAGACCGCCAATCGAATCGACTTTCAGACTCAAAGTGGAATGCTGACAGTTTATCGTGGGTTGTTGCCTGAATTCGAAGACAGCGATTCTATCGAAGCACCTGCCAACCTGCTCTGGATGGACTTTCCGTCCAGGCTGGGAATTCTGGTTGACGGATATCCAGCATTGACGAAAGCCTTCGGTGTCGAGGCGATCGAAACATACTTCGCTCCAGATATTCTAGTGGTTTTGGAGAGCGCTGATCTCGTTGAAAACATCCAGCCAGACTTCAATGCTCTTGCTGAAGTCAAGACAGAGGCAGGCATCCAAACTGACAATTTCGGCGTGATCATCACAGCCGCAGGCGAAGCCAGTAGTGGATATGATTTCGTATCCAGGTTCTTCGCTCCGACTGTCGGAGTGCCAGAAGATCCTGTGACCGGTCGCGCACACTGCATATTGACCCCCTACTGGTCAAAACGGTTGGCAAAGTCACATTTGAGAGCTTGCCAGGTCTCACAAAGGAGAGGAGAGATCTGGTGTATTGATGCAGGAGAACGAGTAATGATTGGTGGCAAGGTTAAACTATACCTGACCGGAGAAATCAATCTCTGATTGATTCGTATGCTTAGGGGGATGAGATGGAGACCAAAACCCTAGCCCTCACCTTGGCTTATATCGGTACTGACTATCATGGCTTTGCCAGGCAAGCAGGCCTGGCAACAGTGCAAGGCCAACTGGAAGAAGCCTTGGCAGTCCTTTTCCGGCGAGAGATTGAGACGGTCTGCGCCGGGCGAACTGACACAGGAGTCCACGCGCGGGGCCAGGTGGTTTCATTCGAGCTGACTGCTGATGAACTGGGCGATCGGTCGATGTCTGCTATTCGCAATTCACTAAACGCATTGACGCCTGACCCCATCACGATTCGTTTAGTTGAACAGAAGCCCGAAGGTTTTTCTGCTCGCTTCTCAGCTGTGGAACGAGAATACCGTTACCGCATAGTGCCAAGCGAGATACCGTCATTGTTCATTGAGCCGTATGTCTGGTGGATCCCTGATTATCATCTTGCTCCACATCTCATGCTGGAAGCCAGCGGTTACTTGATTGGCGAA
This sequence comes from Coriobacteriales bacterium, assembly GCA_031286245.1. GTDB lineage: Bacteria > Actinomycetota > Coriobacteriia > Coriobacteriales > UBA8131 > WQXZ01. The sequence goes on along the minus strand of JAITUO010000002.1, from coordinate 1,716 downwards.
CATGATTTCAAATCTTTTTGTGTTTCATCTTCCAGCGTGGATAGAAGCACTATTCGTGAGATTAAATCGATAAACATCTTTGGTATGGATCATCTGGGGGAGTCTTGCATAATAGTCCAGATCATCGGTAATGCCTTTCTGCATTCGATGGTTCGAATTATTGTTGGATCCCTGGTAGAGGTTGGCTACCGTCGGCGAGATCCGATTTGGATCGCTGAGGTACTGACTGCTTGTGATCGCCGAAAAGCAGGACCGACAGCTCCTGCCCAGGGGTTGACACTATGGAGAGTCAGGTATTGATATGACCAGTCAAAACATGGTAGCGAACATCCGTGCTGAATTGGCAGCAAATGCCGATCCACAGGCAAAAGCCTCTCTCGACCGCGTGTTTAAAGAAAACGTAATCAGCCATGGCATGAAAACAGCAGTCGCTAATCAAATTGCCAAACGGTATATAGCTCAAGCGAAGAAGGACGGGCTGAGCAAGAGTGAGATTTATGCTATCTGTAACGAATTGTGGGCAAGTGGTTATCAAGAAGAAGCTATGGTAGCCTGCCTTTTCTCAGAGTCACAACGTAAAGCCTATGCTTCAGAAGACCTGCTGGTTTTTGAAGGCTGGCTTAATGATTATGTCGATAACTGGGCGAAATGCGACACGCTATGCAACCACACGGTCGGAGATCTCCTGATGGTATATCCAGAGCTGGCTGAACACCTATTAGTCTGGGCAACATCAGAAAACCGTTGGGTTAAGCGTGCAGCAGCAGTCAGCTTGATCGTACCAGCAAGAAAAGGCTACTTCCTGCCTCTGGTCTTTCAGATAGCTGACATACTTTTGGTAGACCCTGACGATCTAGTTCAAAAAGGATATGGATGGATGCTCAAAGCAGCAGCCGAGGCACATCAGCAAGAGGTCTTTGACTATGTTATGAGTAACAAAGCCTGTATGCCTCGGACTGCTTTGCGTTACGCGATTGAAAAAATGCCAGCAGAGCTAAAAGCTGCAGCTATGGCTCGCTAGCGGGCCTGCCAAAGTCCATATAGTATTGTCTTGGTCTTTCGACCGGCAATCAGTCTCCTAAATACTGATCAAGTGCATCCCTTATCATGTCTGATGAATTGGAAGGATATATGCCGTTGATCTTGTTGTATGCAGAACGCTCTAAGAGCTTCACATATTGATCGGCATAAATGTAGAATCCTTTGTACACGGTTGGTCGGTCTACGCCCTTTTCATTAGCGAGGGCCTTTGTCAATGCAGATTGCTTCGGTTCGGCTTCATTTTGCGCCATTTTTGGAACCCTTCTAGTCGGATCCCCCTGCGATCTTGAACGGATAACACTGTTAACAATATATTCAGAATATGATAGCAAATTACACCATAGTTTCGCAAGAGTACTAGTCTGAGACAGTGTTGACACATTAATAATAGTTACTGCCAACCTCCAACACACACTGTCAGTACTGCAGGAACTGGTATTTGGGACAATTGTTCAACGATATGCCAGTAGATTGTTTTATGCACACGACTAACAGCAGAAAGCCGGAGTATCCGCTACACTGTCATCACCAGTCTGGCCAGCTTAATGAGGTGATGTTGATGTTTCTCAAGTTCATCTGCTGTGATGTCTTTAACCGGATCGCTTGCGACTTGGTGGCTAAGTCCCCAAATATAGTCGACGTCGATTTTATCCCTATGCTAGAACACACTGAACC
>JAITUO010000208.1 GCA_031286245.1 Coriobacteriales bacterium | reverse complement strand
CTCCCTTGATCCTGATGGGTTGCCACAACGTCAACAGCGGCTGTTCAACAGACTGGCAGACTACCTACCCAAATTTTCTTCCAGAGCCATGCATTACACCAAAACCTTGCCTGCTACGTTTGATAGTTCATTTCAAATAATGCCACTATGCGAATTGTACTATTTCCTAACCTTTTATATACCATGTGGATAAAACCGTTGGCTGATGGTTTGCATCTGAATGTGCTACCAGTATACAGGCCTCCCTAGCCCCTACAAGCAAACGATACTCGCCTTGTCTCCTTCGTCTCACCGCGTCTTGCCTCACCTATACCTCTTCTCACCGCGTCTCAATTTTTTTATACCTCTCCTCACTGCGTCTCGCCTCACCTCGCCAGCGAATTATGAGCAGTATATAATTTGACATAGTCACGTTTTGCTAAAAAATACGCGCTGTGTGCTCTCATTTTGTTGAATTCGGGCGAGTTCACGAGAAAATCCACTAGATGATTATCATATCTGGAAGAATTCGACATAATGAGAGCACACAGCGCGTGTTTTTTAGCAAAACGTACTAGTCTAAACAAAGCAGGTAGTGTGAGCGATGCTGTAGGGTTGAGGTTGGAGGTTGGTTGGAGGTTGACGCCACTCTAGGGATTTGACCTCGTGAATAGCGGTAATAGTAGAGTAAAAACCTAATGAACGGCTTTCAGGAAGGTCAAATAAGGATTACAAACAAACCCGACAAGAAGACTCCTGAGCCTTACAGTTTATAACCTTAAACACTTATTAATATGGCTGCAGGATCTTGCCAAGCTCGATTAGCCGAAACGGCCGGTAATATAATCGTCTGTCCGTTGGTCTTTCGGACTGACGAACACTTCTGAACTGGCACCTTCCTCGATCAGCTTGCCCATCAGCATGAACGCCACCCGGTCAGAGATCCTGACTGCCTGTTGAACGTTGTGTGGAGCAATCACAATCGTGAACTGCTTTTTCAGTTCGATAAGCGACTCCTCGATACGGGCAGTGGAAATCGGATCCAGACCAGAACAAGGTCGATCCAATAAGATGATCTCCGGTTTTAGCGCCAGCACGCGGGCGATACACAAACGTTGTTGCTGGCCACCTGAAAGACTCATCGCTGCAGTTGATAACCGGTCTTTAACCTCGTCCCATAAAACTGCCATTCGCAAGGCTTCCTCGACGGTTTCCTGCAGCGCCCGCTTATTCTTCAAGCCGGATAATCTAGGGCCATAGGCGATGTTGTCAAATATCGACATCGGTAATGGAGTCGGCACATCAAAGACCATACCCACCCGACGTCGTAATTCTGTAACACTGGACGATTCGTCGAAAATGCTTTTCCCATCGATAGATATATCGCCTTGAAAACGGGACTCGGGGTTCAACTCAAAAAGACGGTTCATTGAACGCAAGGTTGTTGAAATGCCACTGTTGGATGGTCCGATAATCGCCAGTATCTGGTTAGTTTTTACTGACAAGTTGAGGCTAAAAATCACCTGTTTCTGACCATAGAAAAAATCCATATTGCGGATACTAACTTTATCTGTACCTTCGACAGTTGGATTAACTTCTGCCGCTGGAAAACTCCGATCCGCATCCATAGCAGTTTGATTACCTACTACTTGAAGCCCGGTTTTATCCACATTTGTATCTGAGGCTGCCATCAAAAAAACCTTACCATTCATCGATTCTTGGCTACAAACCGGTCGATCAGAGCGTTCACCACAACGTTGATGATGAAGATCAGGATGATCAGCAGAGCGGCTGTTCCATAGGCGTTTTCCATGCTGATGCCCTCACGTGCCAGAATGTAAAAGTGCACGGCCATCGTGCGGGTTGGCGAGAACAGCGAAGTTGGCATCCTCAGTGTCGATCCCGCGGTCAGCACCACGGCGGCGGTTTCGGCGATGCACCGGCCGATGCTTAAGATGATGCCATTGGCGACTCCACGCAGAGCTGAGGGGAAGACCGCTTTTAGGGTGGTCTGCCATTTGGTGCCACCGAGTGAGAAACTGACTTCGCGGTATGATCGCGGCACAGTGATGATGGCTTCCTCAGAAGTGCGGATGATGGTCGGTAGAATCATTACTGCCAGCGTCAAACCGCCAGAAAGCACCGACCAGCCCAAGTCGAGGTAGATCACAAAGAATAGAAAACCGAACAATCCATAGACGATTGATGGGATACCAGCCAGTGATTCGGCACTGAAACGCACGATTCGTGTGAAGAGTCCTTCGCGCGTGTACTCCGCCAGGTAAAAAGCCGTGCCGATGCCAAAGGGCACTGCGATTATGATTGCCACCGCCACTACCATCAAGGTGCCAATTATTGTGGAGAAGACCCCACCGTCTCTTCCCATGTTGTGTGGGTTTTCAGTCAGGAATTGCCAGTCGATCACTGGCAGGCCTTTGATCAGGATGTAGATAATGATTGCCAGCAAAACAACCATCACCAGTAAGGCGGCTGACCAGATGATTGCCTTGGCGATACGTTCGGTGATTCGAGGGTTGACTCTCATGCGCGGCTTGTCGCTCGCATCTGTACGCGGCTTGTCGCTCGCATCTGTGCGCGGCTTGTCGCTCGCATCTGTGCGAGTTTCATCGCTCACCTTGGCCTCCTGGTTGTGATGTACTGAGCCAGCAGGTTTAAGATCATGATGATCACAAATAACACGATGCCAGTAGCAAACAGCGCCTGTTGGTGTTCGCCGGAGGCATATCCCATCTCAATGCCGATATTAGTGGTTAAGGTGCGTACTGGGTCGAGGATCGACTCAGGCACAGCGACAGCATTACCCAAAACCATGATGACAGCCATCGTTTCACCGATCGCTCTACCAATACCCAATATGACTGCCGCTACAATGCCCGATTTTGCTGCCGGCATCATCACTGAGCGAATGGTTTGCCAGTGGGTCAATCCCAATGCCAGCGAGCCTTCTTTGTAGTGACGAGGCAAAGCTATCAGCGAAACTTCTGAAATGCTGATGATAGTTGGCAGGATCATTATCGCCAGTATGATGGCTCCAGCCAAAATCGAAAGACCTGGCCCACCCAGGCGGTCGCGGATTAAAGGCACGATGAACAACAAGCCCCAAAAGCCATAAACCACTGAAGGGATACCAGCTAACAATTGGATAGCCGGCCTGAAAATGCCACGTAATGGGACGGGAGCAAACTCAGCCAAAAAGATACTACAACAGATGCCGACCGGCACTCCGATGATCGCTGCTCCCAATGTGACCAGGACTGATCCCAGGATCATCGGGAAGATGCCGAACTCACCTTCCGAAGGAGCCCAGGTCATGCCAAAGACAAAGTCAATAAACCCGACTTTGGCAATGATCGGTGCGCCGTTAACGATGATAAAAACGGTGATCAGGGCCAGCGCTGAAATCGAGGACAGGGCCAGTGCCATAAAAATAAAACCCGGTGTCTTCTCCCTAAGCTTTGACATATCTGCTAGTCCACGACCAGACCTTCTGCCAGCAATATCCGCCGTCCTTCATCAGACAGCACATAGTTGATGAAATCCAGCGTGATCCCACGCGGCTCGCTCTTGGTGACAAAAATAAACGGCCGGGTCAGGTTATAACTGCCATTGACCACATTGTCATGGGTTGCTGCTACACCGTCCAGGCTCAGCGCCTTAACCGGACGCTCGCCGATATCGACCAGCCCCAGTGAGATGAACCCGATAGCATTCGGATCATCAGCTACCAGCTGGCGCACTGCTCCATTCGAATCCTGGACAATGGCGCGCGGAGAGATCTTGCTGTTATGCATTACCAGATCCACGAAAGCACTTCTAGTGCCAGAGCCGTCCTCGCGGGCGATGACGTGGATTTTGGCATTGTTGCCACCAAGGCTGCTCCAATTGTCTATACGCTGGCTATATATGGCACTGACCTGCTCCAAAGTCAAATTGTTGATCGGATTGGCAGGATTAACGATTATCGCCAGCCCGTCCTTCGCGATCTCGATCACATACAGGCCTTCTTCCTGCTGGTTCAAGGCTCGCGACGACATGCCAATGTCCGCTGTCCCAGTTTGTGCCGCAGTGCCTCCAGCCGATGATCCCCCACCCTGGATGTCGACAGCAATTTCCGGATACATGTCACAATAAGCCTCGGCCAAAATCTCGGCATATGGCTGGACAGAGGTAGAGCCAGCAACGATTATCCTCATTTCTGACTCCCTGTCACAGGATGATAATAAACATGTGGATAAGACCAAAATCGCGGCGAAGCCGCTTCTCATTATTCTTTCGAGAGTGCCAGACATCTGCTTGATGTTAATTACCCAATCTTGACAAAAGGCATCGACCAGCAGGCCGAGATACAGACACTTGAGATGCCTTTGCCATTATACTTCAGAAGCTGGCGCTGTCGGTCCACAAGCTGGGAGCGGGAGAATTCTAGGCGGCAACAAACAGCATTGATGATGAGGTTATGGAACAGTTCATTAGCCGAAAATAATCTAACGACCGAAACACGATCAGCCGAAGCGGCCGGTGATATAGTCCTCAGTCCGCTTGTCTTTTGGGTTGGCAAACATTTCTGTCGTCTGGGCGTACTCAACCAACCGACCGATCCGGTCTTCTCCAATCATCATAAATGCCGACATATCAGAGACACGCAGAGCCTGCTCCATATTATGGGTGACGATGACAATGGTGTATTGCTTGGCCAGGTTTAGCATCAACTCTTCGACTCGCATTGTCGATTCCGGGTCAAGGGCACTACAGGACTCATCCATCAAGATTACCTCTGGCTCGACTGCCAATGCACGGGCGATACAGAGCTGCTGTTGCGCTCCTAGGGTTAAAGACTGGCCGGGCGTTTTCAACTTATCTTTGACCTCTTCAAAAAGAGCTGCCTGTCTCAGACAACTCTCAACAATATCGTCCAGATCCTGTCTTTTCTTGATTCCTTGGTGGCGTGGGCCAACGGCAATGTTGTCATAGATACTCATCGGAAAGACGTTTGGTTTCTGAAAAACCATACCGACTCGTTTTCTAAGTATGGCGACATCAAAGGCTTTTTGGTAGATGTTGATATCATCAAGCAAGACTTCTCCAACTACCCGGGCGCTAGCGATCAGGTCATTCATTCTGTTGAATACTCTAAGCAGCGACGACTTGCCACAGCCGGACGGACCAATGATAGCGGTGATCGAACACTCTTTGATATCCATTTCGACGTCGCCTAAAGCATGGAAGTTGCCATAATAAAGGTTGAGTCTTCTGGTCTTCAGTTTGATCGATCCGGGTGTCTCTGGCATGGTGAATAACTCTCGTCTGTCGGGATAAAGCTACGTCGGTCAATTACGATAATTGTACTTTATACGACCTGAGGCCACAGCCGGCGGCTGCGCTTGCCAGTAAAACTCACTACATTTAAGCGCAGTATCTCTGTATGCGATAGAGTTGGTTCGACATAGGGTAATCCTGAGCCGCCATAATGCGATAGCAGGCAGTCTAGTCCGTGTAGTATTTCATCTCTATCTTCGACTTTTGTAATTGTTCCCTGACCGACTAAACTCTCGTAGTCCATACCCCAGTCACAGGCTTGCACACCGGTTCCTTTTACCAGTGACAAGCGGCTTTCCATCTGAAAGCTCACTCTGTGGTCTTGGTTAAGCAGGTCGAGCTTAAGACCTTCTTTTGCACAGTGAAACCACAAGGTCAATTCACGGGAGATTGTGTTGAAATCGTAGCCATAACATAATGCAACAATATAGGGAGCACCTGCAGGGTCGTTGATTGCCAGGTGGCATACCAAGCTAGCAACCAGTACTGCTTCCAGCTCGGAGTTGTCTGTGATCTCCCGGTCACTTTGGCGCATGGGAGGTATTGTGCCCAAGTGCTCCTCGCTCTCAAGTTCACTTACACGCCTTGATGACCTGTTGCCTTCATCCTCCGGACGTATTGAGCGTACTGGAACCTCGATAGTGCACATGGCATCTCCCATTTGTGTTATCATACCTTTTCGATTTGCCCCCATAGTCTAGCGGTTAGGACGCCACCCTTTCAAGGTGGAAATCGCGGGTTCGAACCCCGCTGGGGGTACCAGATGAATTTGACGAAGCCCGTATCTGTTGCTTGAACAACTGATACGGGCTTCGCTTTTTTAATGGAAGCCGGTAACCAGCCAAAGCTGCTTACCGGCAGTACCAATTAAACTAATAACGCTCAGAACAAGTTAACTATTTAATTATTTAGAGCTGCTTAACCATTAGAGCCAGATTATCTTGTCGGTCGCCGGTGCATGTGGCCGGCCAAAATCTGTCGGATAGCCAAACAGTATGCCACAACAGAAATCAAAGCCATCGGGGAATTGCAGCTGCTTTTTGAACTCAGCGCCAGCCTCGCCTTCGAACAGGACGCGACACATGGCATTAATGCAACTGCCAACCTCCAGTGAATGCGCTGCTAACACCATGTTTTGGATCACAATGCCACCGTCGAGGTCAGCACTCCAAGGCCCACTGTGCTCGACAGCCAGAAAAATCATTGCGGAAGCATTATACAGAGCTTTGCCGCCACGATCCCGGATTCGATCCATGGCGCCAGGGTTTTGCGATTCGAAGATCGCAATCATCCTCGCATCCAGCTCATCAATGTAGTCCTTGTTGTCGATGACAATGATTCGAAAGCGTTGTGAATTGGCAGCTGTTGGTGCCTGAGCGCCTGCAAGCGTGATGGCTTCCAACTCCTCGCGTTTGACCGGTGTACCAGTAAACGACCGGCAGGTATAGCGCTCAGCAATTGTCTTTAAAGTTTCGTTCATTTTTGAAATCCCTCCGTGTGAGTCCAAATCGTTATTGTTAGCAGTATAACTGCTTGGCTTGTTGTAGGTACGTTATAGGTTTGCCTCAACTTGATGGTGGCTAACCGTCAGCCAGCTATCGGTAGCTTTCCTGTAGGTCGGAAAAACATCGTAAAAAACCGTCTGACTGCGTTATAGTAAGCTTTTATGTTGCATCTAGCGTGACTCACGCTGGTGAAGTCACGGTTTTGAGTTGGGGGCTAGAGGCAGAATGATCAATACCTTTGAAGGTGAATCGAAGCAAAGCAAAACCCAGCCAGAGACTATAGAGGCCCAAGTAGCTACAGAAACCACTGCAGCTACAGAGGCCATGCTTTTCACCCTGATGCAAAAGTACTCTGGAGTTCGCTATGGATATCTAGTTGACCAGCAGGACATCGCATTGATCAAGAATTATCATCAAACGTTGTATCCAAAAACTGTCGGTTTCTGGGACAACATCAAGCAACTATACCGCGAAACTGGAACATACAGCTCCGAACTAGAGGCAGTTCTGGCTGTCGTCATAGACATGCGCTCCATGACTGACAGATACAACCTGGAGGTGGCGGTGGTTATCACGGTTGTCAATGCTTTCCAAACCACCGATGGAATGACAACCAA